>CALCNB010000374.1 GCA_937897785.1 uncultured Cellvibrionales bacterium
GGCTTGCGCCACGTCCACGGCTTGCGGTAAATTCTTCACGTCGAATAGGGTCGTAGATAACTGCATGTTCAACAATGTCGTTTTTAGCGCAGGCAATAGAAACGGAAAAATGCGGAATACCGCGAACAAAATTAGTTGTTCCGTCAAGTGGGTCGATATACCACGTTGTGTCTGATTGACCGTTAGAGCCGGATATTAAGCCACTTTCTTCGCCCATAATATTATGTTCGGGCCAAGCTTTTTGAATGTGTTCGATAATTTCTTGCTCGGCAGCTTTGTCGACATTAGTGACAAAGTCATTTTTTTCCTTTTCTTCAATCTTAATTAGATCCATGCGTTCCGTTGCGCGGGCAATAATATCGCCTGCTTTTCTGGCGGCGCGAAGGGCAATATTGACGGCTGGTTCCACGGAGTGACCTCGAATGCGTAATCAGATAGGGTGAATGCAATGCTTGCCAAGCGAGCATCATATGACTGAAATTCATAATAATTCAGGGATTAGTATAACAGACCCCCATTCTTGTTACGTATGTTAATTGTTGTAGTTTTGGTATTCGGCGGGGTGTTTGATAGAATCCGCTGGCAATTAAATCGCCATGCATCTAATCACTGTTTAACCTATGAGGACGTTATTTTGACTGATAAGCAATCGCCACCGAATCATCACCGTTTGCCGGAAGCAAGAGATGTTCGTATGGTTTTGGTGAACCCCTCGCATCCGGGTAACATTGGCGGTGCCGCCCGCGCCATGAAGACGATGGCAGTAAAACAGTTAGTACTAGTTAGCCCGCGTGAATATCCAGATCCTAGGGCGGTTTGGCGGGCGGCAGGCGCGCGTGACCTGCTTGAAACCGCTCGCGTTGTCGACACCTTAGAAGAGGCTATCGCTGACTGCGACCTGGTTGTCGGTACCTCGGCTCGAGGTCGCAGGATTCCTTGGCCAGTAGTCGATGCCAGACAATGTGCTGAACAGATCTATGCGGAGCCTAGCTCTTCTAAAGTCGCTATCCTGTTTGGCCGTGAGGACCGCGGGTTAAATAATGATGAGTTGCATCGCTGCCATTTGCATGTTCATGTGCCTACCAGCGAGGAATATGGCTCGCTAAATCTTGCCATGGCGGTGCAGATTATTTGTTATGAGTTAAGAATGCGTTCATTGCAGTCCGATTTATCGATGGGGAACAATTCGAATCCTTCGGCCATGCAAGACTGGGACGAGCCGTTCGCCAATGCTGCCGATGTAGAGCGCTTGCACGAACATTTAGCTGAAGCGCTGGCCCAAATCGGTTTCTATAACCCAGCCGAGCCCAAGCAATTACTCACTCGTTTGCGTCGTTTGTTTGCGCGTGTCCGCTTAGATAAAATGGAAATTAACATTTTGCGTGGGATTTTAACCACGGTTCAAGAAAAAACAAGTAAAAACAAGTAGTTGAGATAATGGTGAGATCACTTATCAGCTAGATTATTTTCCGCTTTTAGGCTAAATTACCCCCTTTAATAGTTGATTAATTTACTCAGGCTTTAGATAATACACGCTTAGCAAAGCCATCAATAAATGAGATTTTTCGGTGGCAAGCTTTACCACTTATTTATATACACCAAGATTGATCACTGGGGCCCGCAATGAAACTCACGACTAAAGGCCGTTATGCCGTGACTGCTATGCTCGATTTGGCGTTGCATGCCAATGCCGGCCCAGTCAGTTTGTCTGAGATATCCAGCCGCCAAGAGCTATCACTGTCTTATCTGGAGCAATTATTTGTCAAATTGCGCCGCCAGGCTCTGGTTGTCAGTTCTCGTGGGCCAGGTGGTGGCTATCGTTTAAGTCGCAGTCAGGCCGATATCAGCATCGCTGAAATTATTGCTGCTGTGGATGAGAGTGTCGATGCAACACATTGTGCGGGTAAGAGTGATTGCCAAGAGGGTGATACCTGCTTAACACACCATTTATGGATAGACCTTACTGATCAGATACACAGCTTCTTAACGGGTATTTCTTTAGCTGATTTAGTGAACCGAAAAGAGATTAAACGGGTATCTCAAAGGCAGGACAACAAAGTTGAAGCCGCGAATGATTTACAACATATACCCATAGCGTCATTCGACTAGTGCATCGTAAATGAAAGCAGGTTTTGTTGGGCTTAGCTAAGTGATACTGAGCAGAGAATGCCAGAGATTTGAGGAAACAATTATGCAACTACCGATTTATCTTGATTATTCAGCGACAACGCCGGTTGATCCTCGCGTTGCTGAAAAGATGTCGGACTGTTTAACCCAAGAAGGTAACTTTGGTAATCCCGCTTCGCGCTCACACAGTTTTGGTTGGCAGGCAGAAGAGGCTATCGAAGAGGGACGTGCCTTGCTGGCTGAGTTGATCGGCGCCGACCCGCGTGAAATCGTTTGGACTTCGGGTGCAACAGAATCGAATAACCTTGCCATTAAAGGTGCGGCACATTTTTACCAAAAGAAAGGCAAGCATATTATTACTTCATCGATTGAGCATAAGGCTGTGCTCGATACCTGCCGTCAATTGGAGCGTGAAGGTTTTGAGATTACCTATTTAAGCCCAGATGATAATGGGCTGACTCAACCAGCAGCGATTGAAGCGGCGATCCGAGAAGATACGGTGTTGGTTTCCATCATGCATGCCAATAATGAAATTGGCGTTATCAATGATATTGCCGCTATCGGAGAGCTAACACGACCACGAAAAATTATCTTTCATGTGGATGGCGCCCAGTCTGTTGGAAAAATACCGGTTGATATGGAAGCCCTAAAGGTTGATTTATTATCGATATCGGCCCATAAAATGTATGGCCCCAAGGGTATTGGCGCGTTATTTGTTCGACGTAAACCCCGTGTTCGTATCGAGGCGCAAATTCACGGTGGCGGTCATGAGCGAGGCATGCGATCAGGGACTTTACCCACACATCAAATTGTTGGTGTTGGGGAAGCGGCAAGAATTGCTATGCAGGATATGGCGACGGATAATGCGCGTTTAATCA
>CALCNB010000375.1 GCA_937897785.1 uncultured Cellvibrionales bacterium
AGTTGCAACTATCTTAAGACTTTATGATTTTCCCATGCCACCTTTGACGCGTTGCATTAGGCCGGCAGAGCCTTCTTGCGCCATGGTGTATATCAAGCACATTGCCGAGCCTTTAGAGTAAGGTCCTTTATAGGTTGCCTGTACGGCAGCAAAAGCCATATTAGCGCGTAATTCTTTGTGCTTAATAGGGTCGGGAAAAAATTTATCGATAATATCCATGGCCGAACCATTAAACGCTAACTCTAACTGTTCACGCTGGGCTTCGGTAGGTGCTTGTGCAATCATATCGGCCAGATTTTGTGGAGTTTTTCTGGCTGTATAGCGATCCAGCATTTTAGCCGGATAGTCACAGAATTTGATAAAGCGGCCGAAGCCAATCATAGCACTAAGGCCGTAATTTTTTAATAATCCCAATGCCAGCTTAAGACTGTTCTTGTAGAAGATTAACGGGCGACCGTCTTTACCGGTTAAATTCACGGCCATGACCGGTAAAGGGATTAATTCGACACCATTTTTTTCAAATTCAAAATAGTCTTTTACTTCTTGTGACAGAGGGAACATACAGCTGGCGCCGACTTCATTCTGGCAGCCTTTGAGGATTTCACGGGTGCCGCCCATACCGCCCACATAGCCGTTTTTTTCTAATACTAAAACGCGCTGATTATTGCGAGCCAGCACCGTTGCTGTGGCTAAGCCATTGTGACCCGCACCAATGACGATAGCGTCAAAAGGGCTAGGGTGATTGATGTGCGTCGCTTTTCCTTCGACAGATGAATCTAACATAATGCAGTTACCGCATGAGTTTATGAGTCAGTGAGTCATTAGCCTAGACTTTGATGACAATTGCGTATGTTTTGGTATTTTTATCATCCTATATAATGTTTTTGTTTCTCACAAGTGACGCTTCTTTTATGTAAGCTGATCAATGCTATGGCCAATGGTTTTAAGCTATTGAAAGGAAGACTAAAATAATGACCCCTTTACTAAAAACAGCTGGTTATGCATTGCAGCAAGGTATTGTTATAGCCAGCGATGCAGTGGGCGATATGATCGGCACAAGCATACCCTATGCAGACAGTCAATTTTTGCAGCCTGATTACTTGAGCAAGGTATTGAATCAGTATGCAGTTGAGCCGCCAGCTGGGCCTGTTTCGCTAGCATCGGTGTCAGCATTGGATATTCGCTCAACCAGCAGTAATTGTAATAACGTGGTTGTTCAGTTAGAACATAAAAAAGAATGTGCGTTGCCCGATCAGTTATTTATCAAATTGCCCATGCCAGAGCTTGGCACGCGATGGTTTTTTGGCGTTATTGAGTCGTGGCAGCTTGAGTCTTATTTTTGCCGACATGTCGCGTCTCATGTGCCATTGAGAACGCCGAAGACCTATGCGACGCATAGTCAGGGGACGCGATTTTTTTTGGCCCAAGAAAATCTTCACCTTGACTCAGAGGTTCAACTATTTACTAATACCGAAATGATTAATGGCCCTTCAATGGCTGTTGTCTATCGATGCTTGGATGCGTTTGCACAACTGCATGCCTGCCATTACGGACTTAGCTTTAAAGAGCGTGAAAAAATATTACCGTTAGATCGCCATTTATTTTTAGGCCCAAAGTTAAGGCACGTATCACGCACTTTAAATCAAATGGGTTTGGCGCCTTGTGTTAAAGCCTGTGGGGATGTTATTCCTGATGAGGTGGTTGCGCTGTATAAAAAAACACTCAAAAACTGGGATACATTACTGGACCACTGGTTCTCTGGCCCATTATCACTGTTGCATGGTGACAGTCATATCGGTAATTTTTTTATCTCTGGCGATGATATGGGTATGCTAGATTTTCAAGCCGTACATTGGGGCAAGGGTATTCGTGATGTGCAGTATTTTTTAATTGATTCTTTGCCAGTTGAGGTCTTAGCGCGTCATGAGCAAGACTTGGTTAAATATTATGTCGAGCGTCGGGCAGTACACGGTGAACCCATTAACTTTGATTTAACCTGGCAAGAATATCGCGGCTTTACCTACCATACCTTAATGACAATTGTCGTCTCGATTGGTTTTGGTGCTTTGAACGAAGCGCATGGTTCGTATATGAAAGATGTACTTCGTCGCTCGGTTGCTGCGGTTGAGCGCGTGGATTATGCGGGCTGGTTAGATCAACACACTGAATAAACCATAACGATCTATGAGGGAAAAAGTGAAGACGATAACGATAGAAAAGCATTGTGATGGTAAGGTAACTGTCCTTAGTTTTGCCCGACCTGAGGTGCGCAATGCCTTAAGTTGGCAGATGGTAACGGAGTTTAAGGCGGCATTAGCAGCCATCGATCAGGATAATCAGTGCCGCGCGGTAGTAATCACTGGCGCCGGTGAATCTTTTTGTGCCGGCCTAGATCTGATGGATCAAGGCAGTCGTCAAAGTCTCAGTGAAGCAATAGGTGAACTCGGTGACGGGCCCCGTGCAGGGATGCGAGGCCAGGAATACATGGCTGAAATGGTATTGCTAATGCGGGCTATTCAGCAACCCATTATTGCGGCGGTGAATGGCCATGCTTACGGCGGGGGTTTAGGCATTGCATTGGGCTGCGATATTCGAATGGCGGCTAAGTCAGCCAAGTTTTGTACCCAGTTTATTCGCTTAGGCGTTTCGGGCTGCGATATCGGTGTCAGCTATACTTTGCCAAAATTAATTGGCGCAGCACGTGCTCACGATATGATGATGACCGCGAGGGTGATTGATGTTGAGTTAGCCGAACAGTGGGGCTTAGTGACTTATGTGGTTGACGATATGCAACTTCAGCAGCGAGCGATTGAGTTGGCAGAGAGCCTCTGCGACTTTTCTCCTTATGGCTTAATTTCCACTAAACAAGGCATGTGGTCTAATTTAGATGCCAACTCTTTATCGGCTGCGATGCAACTCGAAAACCGGAATCAGATTTTGAATGGTATGGGTGGCGATGTGGAAGAGGCCGCCGCCGCATTTTTTGAAAAAAGGAAACCCAACTACGAACGTTAGTCTGTGTAAGGTGGCACCTCAGGTAATAAGGCAACGGCAGCCTTACTATCTAAGTCTCTGTAAGCATTAGTAAGCCTGACATGATTGCAAACAGTAATGTCCCAGCCATAATTTTCAATCGGCGTGGTTAGCCAGCCAATATAAAGACACCAAACTGCGGCATAACGAAATTCGGTAAAGGCTTGGTCGATATTGGGCGCATCAACAACGCCATGCTGTTGAAGTTGGTCGAGATAATAAGTGATTAACTCATGCTGGTATTGTCTTCGTTCAGCAACACTTAAGCCAGTGATAATGATGTATGAGACGTCATGCATAAAATAACCTCGTGACATTAGCTGCCAATCATACAGGCCAGCGTTGCCATCGGGTAATGCGTAGGTGTTGCCAATATGGGTATCACCATGACAAATCGTGGGCGTGAGTGTTGATTGGTGATGTTGCACTTTACGCATTTCTTGGTATAAGTTTTCGGTCGTCTGCCCCAGGCTTTCGATCATTTCTTTCTTAAATTGCTCGTTCGCAACTTCGGCTTTAATCACTGCAGGAACTATATCAGGGTGATTAAAGAACGTATAAAGCTCACCATTGGTATGAGAATCTAACCAGTGCAAATCAGTTTTGAAGCGTGGACTATTCCAATAAAAAGCATGCAGTTTTGCCAGGCATTTGAGTACCGATTTAATATGATCGACACCATGGTCAGACTTAACATTAGGGAAGCTAACACCTCGTGAGCGCATATCTTCAAGTGCTAGACCAAAGTTGGCTGTTTCTTCATCGAACATACCGCCAATGCAAACAGGCGCTTCGATTGTCAACTCTTGTCTCAAGCGGGTATAAAAATTCACTTCATTTCGATACAGTGGTCGAGGCGCAATATCGGGGCGGCAAACTTTTATGATCAGCTGTGTAGGGAGATTAAGCGACTGATTGTCTGAAAAACTCACTTCTGCCTCTATTCGTCCGGCAGTTGAAACAGCTTCTTCACCATTGTCAAAGACGAATTCTTTGTTAACCTTGAATGCAGTTACGGCGACTGATGGGTGTATTGTTCGCACAAGTGTTGTTAGGTTATCAGTTGATAGGTCGTTGGCAAGCGTAGGAAAGATATTCATAAAAGGGCTTCTGGATTGGATTTTTAAATAAGAATAAATAGAAAAATTGCGCGCTTTAATTACGATTTTAAACCCATTCAAAGATAAGTTTATGTCATATTGTTAATCATCAATAACCTTTTGATTGTCTTTATCGCGTTATTATTTGAGAGTAGCGTCAGCTAATATGCCAGCCTTCGTTGCCATTTCATTGTTATTTAGGCGATTAGTCACGCAAAAACTGGAGCCCATTCGATGTCGCAATGCCCTTATACCAATTTACTCGACCCCGACTTGTACGCTGCAGGCAATCACTTACCTAAGTTGCAAGCCCTGCGCGATCAGGCTGACGCGCCGATTATTAAAATTGACGACCCGTTGCAGGGTGTACCTTACTGGGCGGTACTGGAGCGAGAGCATGCCGACTATATTGCTAAAAATCCGGCTATTTTTTCTAGCGAAAAAAAGTTGATGCATCCTACCGAGCAAGACGAAGAAACCATCGCGATGCAATCGCAGATGTTGGTGAGTATGGACCCACCGAAACATGGCAAGTATCGTCGCATTGCGCGCAATGCCTTTACACCCAAGGCCGTTGAAAGCTATGAAAAGGGATTCCGAAAATACGCTAAAGAAATTGTCGATGCGGTTGCAGCAAAGGGGCATTGTGAATTCATTACTGAAGTGGCCGCCGAGTTACCGCTAATGGCAATCCTTGAGTTATGTGGTGTGCCGAAAGAGGACCGTAAACAATTTTTTACGTGGACCAATGAAATGATGTTCCAAGAAGATGAGGATATCGGTGGTGAAGACCCAGCTGCGACCTCTCAAGCGGCGATGGCGAACATGTATTTTTATGCCAGCGAATTAGCCAAGAAGCACGCCGAGACACCACTTAATAATATTGTTGGTGCCTTGCTTGATGGCGAGGTTGGCGACGAAAAACTCACCGAAGAAGAATTTCAAATATTCTTTTTAATGCTCATTGGCGCGGGTAATGAAAGTACTCGCTCAGTCACCGCTCACGGTATGCGCTTGCTGATGGAGCACCCTGAACAGCTACAAATGTTGGTTGATGACCCCGGGTTAATTCCTGATGCCTGCGAAGAGATTCTTCGCTATAACCCTGCGTTTGTGTGCATGCGTCGTACCGTGATGCAAGACGTTGAGGTGGCGGGTGTGCAGATGAAAGAGGGCGACAAGTTATTACTGCACTGGCACTTAATTAATCAGGATGACAAAGTGTTTGATGACCCAATGCGCTTTGATATTACTCGTGCGCAACGTATGCCAACCTTGGCGCGAGAGCATCGCGCTTTTGGTGTAGGCACACATTTTTGTATCGGCGCTCATTTGGCGCGCTTAGAGATGCAGGTGATTTTCGAGGAGTTATTGCCCCGCTTGCGTAATCCGCAATTCGCAGAACCGGTTAAGTATGTACGCGATTATTTTGTTAACGGCATTAAAGAAATGAACATTACATTCGATCCTGAGTTGCGCTGAAACCACTGAAAAATCAATTAGGAGAAGGCTATGGCGGATTATTTGATTAAAGGCGGACTTGTTGTTGATGGCAACGGCGGTGAGCCTATGCTCGCAGAAGTGCTTATTAAGGACGGCAAGATTGATGCTGTGATTTCTGCTAACGAAGCAGTTGCTGGTAAGTCTATAGAAATGATAGGTGTTGAGACTATCGATGCCACTGATTGTATTGTGACGCCAGGGTTTGTTGACCCGCATACCCACTACGATGGACAGGCGACTTGGGATGATCGATTGGCACCGTCAGCTGATCACGGTGTCACGACCGTAGTGATGGGTAATTGCGGTGTCGGCTTTGCGCCCGTTCGCCCCGATGAAAGAGATTTTTTAATTGAATTGATGGAGGGCGTTGAAGATATTCCGGGTTCGGCTTTGGCTGATGGTATTGATTGGGCATGGGAAAGTTTTCCCGAATACCTTGATGCCCTAGACAATAAAGCTCGGGCGCTGGATGTGGTCGCGCAAATACCGCACGGCGCGCTGCGAACGTATGTACTGGGACAAGCCAATAATTTAAATGCGCCAGCAACGGCAGAACAAATTCAACAGATGGCGGCATTAACCCAGCAGGCGATTGAAGCCGGTGCATTCGCATTTTCGACTAATCGTATTGCTATGCACACATCGACCGATGGTGAATCGGTACCCGGTACTTTTGCTGAAAAAGAAGAAGTGTTGGCCATTATTAAAGCTATGCAAGATGGCGGCGCTAATTTACTGCAGGTGGTTCCCGAGGGTTTAATGGGAGAAAATCCAACAGCCTTTCAAGCCGAAGTGCAATTATATAAAGAGCTGAGCTTAGAAACAGGTTGTTCGATTGTTTTTACCCTTTCTCAAAATAACGTTCAAACCACCTTGTGGAAGGATATGTTAGAGGAAATTAGCCAAGCGAATAAAGCCGGCGCAAAGCTTTATGCAACCACAGGGAATCGACCCGGTGGCATGTTAATGAGTTGGGACACTTTCAATATTTTTATGGATCGGCCTAGCTATTTAGCGGTTGCGCATCTGCCTTTAACTGAGCGTGTTAAGGCCTTGCAGGATCCCGAGCGACGAGAAAAAATTCTTAATGAAGAAATACAGTCGCCGTTGCTGAAAAACGGCGCGCAAGTGGTTCGCGATGCGCTAAATGCGATATTTCCTTGCAAGGATCAGCAAATATTTGAGCCAGATCGAGCGCAAAGTTTGGCGGCCAGATTATTGGCATCCAACGATACAGCTGAGGGGGTGCTTTATGATGCTATGTGCGAGGTGGTACTAGGCGATGAAGGCCGGCCAGGCTTCTTGCATGTGTACATGGGTAATTATGCCGACGGTGATTTAAACGCAGTGTATGAAATGATGATGCACCCCAATGTGGTCGTTGGTGCCGCGGATGGCGGCGCCCATGTTAATGTCATCTGTGATGCGAGTTACACGACTTTTATGCTGCAACATTGGGTGCGTGATCGACAAAGGGGCGATAAGCTGCCTTTAGAGATCGCCATACAAATGCTAACTAAAACGCCTGCAGATTTGTACGGCTTGCATGATAGAGGGGTGATTGAGGTGGGTAAAAAAGCTGATATTAATGTGATTGCGCTCAATGACTTATCACTGCAGATGCCCTATGTCGCTAACGATTTACCTACTGGTGCGCCGCGTTTACTACAGCGTGCAGAGGGCTATGTTGTCACCCTAGTGGCCGGTCAGATCACCAACCGCAATGGCCATGATACCGGTGCAAGACCTGGAAAACTGGTTAGGAGATCGGCGGCATAAGTTTACCGTTTTGCCAGTGCAGCCATAGTCCGGTCAAGTTCCGCCGTTTCGGCGGAGGTCGGCACTAGAATCACTTCATCGCAGCCTGCCGATTGAAAAGTATCTAAGGCGTCAATTAATGCCGCTTCACTGTCGATACTCTGTTGAGAAAGAATATAGTCAACCGCGCCTTGGCCGAGTATATCCATATAGCTTTTGGCATAGTGCTCAAGCTGGGTCTTTGCATTAGGGCCTAGGGCATACCAAAAACTGGTGGTGATATAGGGCTTGGTTTTTCTTCCCGCTTCTTTCCATAAGCTATGGGCGTTGTCGACGTAGTGAGAAAAGTTAGCGTAATTGCCGTCTCCGACATTTTGGCCAAACAGTCCGTCGGCCCATTGTGCGGCCCGCGCCAGTGATTTAGGTCCGCCAACACCGGCAAATAATGGTGGCCCGCCGGCTTGCACCGGCGCTGGCCCTACGCGATCGGCATCGGTAAACGGTGGCTGACCGGCCCACAGCGATTTTAACTCATGCACTTGTTGTTCCATGCGGCTGAAGCGATTGTTAAAGGGTTTTTCGGCGGCAATGTAATCATGCTCTCTTCCGCCGGAGCCGATGCCCACCGTTAAGCGGCCATTTGATAATACATCGATTGTAGCGGCTTGCTTGGCGAGTACGGCAGTGGCATGGGTGGGTAAAATAAAGATGGTGGAATAAAGTTTTACTCGTTCAGTGAGCGCGGCTGCGGCCGACAGTAGCACGGTAATTTCCTGATTAGGGTAAGTGGTTCGCTCGCCCACAGAAATACTTTCAAACGGCCCTTGGTCGATGAGCCTGCACCAGTCGAGGGTGGTGTCACGGCTGTATTCGGTGTCGGGTACCATGCTGGGTAATGTCATGCCAATTTTCATGCTTTGCTTGCCTCATTGTTTTTGTGCGATTTTACGCTTAGCGTGCTTATTTGCGATTAATGACCGTTATCATAGCAAGCTTCAACTGTGAAACGATGGCAAGGCCGATCATCGTCTTTATCAATGCGGTTACACTGCCCGTAATGGCCTGTCGTTATGACGTATATGGAAAGATGCTTGCAAATGAACGCTTGGAGAGAGCTGACGGATAGTCCGCCGTGGTCTGCCTCGAGCGAAGCGAAGTGGTGGGCCCGGAAGGACTTGAACCTTCGACCTGCCGATTATGAGTCGGATGCTC
>CALCNB010000376.1 GCA_937897785.1 uncultured Cellvibrionales bacterium
TCCGAAGCTTATGTTCATCGTATTGGCCGAACCGGACGAGCCGGACGAGCCGGTAAGGCTTTGCTATTTGTCCAGCCGCGTGAGCGTCGCTTATTAGGCATTATTGAAAAAGACACCAAGCAAAAACTTAACAGCTGGGAAAAACCATCGGCTAAACAGATGGCCGAGCAACGTAAAACAAAATTGGCCGAAGTATTAGCCGCTAAACTCGAAACTAATTTACCCTCGGTGTACCACCAATGGGTGGAGGAATTGTGTCAAAAGCTTGAGCTGCCCGCCGAGCAATTAGCCGCCGCGCTGCTCAGCGAGCAATTTTCCCTCGAGCAATTACTGCCACCGCCTGAAACGAAAAAACCACGCCGTGAAAAACCCCCTCGCAATGACCGTGGCGATCGAACTGAGCGCGCCAGTCGCACCGAGCGAGGTGAACGAAAGCCGCGTAAACCGCGCCGCGAGGACAATATCGCACTGGAGAAATATCGCATAGAAGCCGGCCATGATCATGGCGTACAGCCAAAAGATATTGTCGGCGCTTTGGCTAATGAGGCCGGCATCGATCGCGAATACATTGGCCGCATTGAATTGAATGACGACCATAGCTTAGTCGGCTTGCCGCCGGGCATGCCAAAAGATATTTTTCAATTGCTACAAAAAGTCCGCGTTAAGGGCCAGCCAATGCGGTTAAGTAGAGCGCAAGCCGGCAATAGCGACCAGCCAAGGCCAACTAAGCAAGCAAGGAATTCTTCGACGCGCAAAAAGCCTGATACCAAGGCTCGCTCACGTAAACCTAAGGCTAAGGCTAAAGCCACCGACAATGATCGCCCGCGGCGAAAAAAACCGGCGGCAAAAAAGAAGCCTCAGTCATAAGCTAAGACCATAATGAATACAGCAACACCCAAGGAAGTGAGAATATGCTAAAAATCAATGAATATTTTGATGGCCAAGTGAAGTCGATTGGTTTTCAAGGCGATGAGTTAGCCTCATCGGTTGGTGTTATGGCAGCTGGGGAATACCGCTTTGACACCGCGCAATTTGAAACAATGACAGTCGTGAGTGGCGCGCTGACAGTGAAGCTGCCTGACCAAGATAGCTGGCAAGAATTTAAAGCCGGCCAAAGCTTTACGGTTGCGGCCAATCAAGTGTTTGATTTAAAGGTTTCGCAGGCCAGCGCCTACCTCTGCACTTACGAAGATAAGTAAGCCAAACATCCTACGCATTTTATTTTTCTAGGCAGTTATTTTTTGGCGTTTATTAACCTAGGTATTTATCTTTCTAGATGTTCTTTTCCGGCAGCGCCTTGGCATAGGCTTCGCTACTTTTTTGGTACTGGCCTCGCTGAGCATAAAGTCGACCCAACCGCATGGCCGCTTCGGGGATCTGCTGTTGACTAAAACTGCGCTTGAAAAACTCTTCTGCAGATTCAAGGTTGCCTAACGCAAGATGTATTTTACCAACCGCCAACAGTAGCACTGCATCGCTAGCATGAGTTGGCAATAACTTCTCGAGTAAAGTCAGTTGCCGTGTCAACTTGGTCGACACAATATCACCGTATAGACTCACCAGCGCTATATGATAATGATGCTGGATTTTTTCAGCTAAAAGTTGTTCGGCATCATCATATAAATGTCGCAGAATTAACTGTTCAACATAGCAAATAACTAGCTGCTGGTCTTTTTTATAGTTGTTGGGTAATTGCCGCCATTGCTCTAACAATTTTTTACCGTCCGGCAGTGATGCCGCGCGCTTTAATTTTTCACAACAAGCCTGCCTTGCTAGCTTAAGTAATTCATCGGCGCTAAAGCGGTCAACATTCTTTAAGCTTGGCAGTAACGCTAGCACTTGATCCCAATCATTTAGCTGACAATAGACTCGTAGCAGTAAGCGCAATACTTCGGGATGCTTATGCTTAATTTTCTTAACCCGTATCAAGGTCGCTAACGCCTGTTCGAATTGATTGTTTTGAATTTGCAACTCAGCCTGAGTCAAGCCAATGGCAACGTCCGCGCCCTTTGTCGATAGTTCCGCTTGTTTCAAAAATCCATCGACCGCTTTACTGTCGCCAGCACCTGAACTGGCTCGGGCAGCAAATAAATAAT
>CALCNB010000377.1 GCA_937897785.1 uncultured Cellvibrionales bacterium
CAAAGGTTTTGGGTGAATCGACCCAGCCATAAATATGCGGCACTTTTATCCCATTCGCTTCCAGTGCCTGCATGACTTCCATTTCAAACTTTAAATCTTGCTTGCCGGCAATTGAACGATTGCCTCGAAACAATACCGCGTTGGTTTCATTGTTAGCCGTATAGGTGACTTTCCATTGTGGTCGCCAACGTTCTAGCCGACGAATATCGGTGACCTCACCGTTTAAGTGTTCTTTCACCCAATCGCAAATACCTTTATGCTGTTCTGCCTCGACTGCATCGTAATCAACTGAGTGGGTGGTGTTAGTCGCTCTTTTCACGTGAAGATCCCCTGACTGATAATGACCTATCTCTAATTAACACCATACGTCTGCTCGTGTTTAGTTTCACTTAAATATGATTAATTTCCATTGAGGTACGCTCATTTTACAAGCGAATTTTAATACTGTAGCTTATAAGCCCGTACGGTTAATTTCTATCAATAATATTAACGGCAATCAAGGTGAGATAATGTTTAAAAAAATAATGGCAGTATTGGCTTTGCTTGTTGCTATGGTCGTTATAATCGATACTGATTGGGAGGTTAGTCACGAAGTGACAATTGCCGCTAGCCCTTCGATTGTTTGGTCATTGTTGATAAATGCAGAAGGTTACGCTGAATGGAATCGTTACTCACCCAATATAAAAGGTCGTATTGCGGAAGGCGAGGTGGTCTGGATAGAGGCACATTTAGACAACGAGATTCGGCTGGTGAAGAACCGAGTGTTGTCAGTTACACCAGAGCAAGAGTTGTGTTGGCAGTCGGGTGGTTGGTATGGTTATTTAGCCCGAGGCACACGCTGTCGTTGGTTATCAAAGACCGCTAATGGCGATACCTTATTAGTCCATCATGAGATTATGAGCGGCCCTTTAGCGTGGTTGATTGAAGTGTTGTATCGAGAGCGCATAGAGCGCGGCATTCAACTGGTCGATGATTCAGTCGCAGAGCGGGCCGAGGCATTAGCATCTTTAGCTTTATTAAATGATTAGAAATAATAGTGTTCAATTAATCAGTTTCGTTTGTCCTTCGCCTAGCCACACCCAAACCGAGCATTGAGAGACAGAGTACTATAAAACCTAGACCACTCATAGCGGGAACGGTCAGTGCGTCGTTGGTCGGTGTTAAAGGGTCTGGATCTTCGCCGTCTAATAAGCCGTCATTGTCGCTATCATTATTGAACGGGTCTGTGCCTTGCGCGACTTCATCGGCATTACTGATGCCGTCATTGTCAGCGTCGGCGGTAGCAGATACGCTAACACTGATCTGGTCACAGGCAGTCGCGTTATTTGAATCACTGACACAGGCGCTGATGTCGTAGCTACCATCCGCTAAATTCTTTGTCCATGTGCCGCTCACACCATAATCATATTGCCAATTGCCGCCTGCCGCTCTTACCCCCCAGTCAATATTGCTTAGATTACCGTCTTCAATATCATTGGCAGTGGCAGAGAACGGTTGGGTGGTGGTTAAAAAGATATGGCCATTGCTGGGGTTGGTGATCGAAACTACGGGTGGCGTGTTGGATGCATTGACGATCAGCATAAATGTCATAAGATCGCTGTTACCATCGACATCTAAGACTTCAATGGTGATGGTTGTCATGCCCGTCGCGTTCGCTTGCGGTGTGATAATAAGCTGACGCAAGGTGTCAGGACTGTCACTCAAGCCATTGGTCACCCCAGAAATAAGAATGTCACTATCAGCGACAATTGATTGGTCTGAGGAGTTTGCCGAAACCCCCATGATTAAATGGGGGCCTCTACCCGTGCTAGACCAGTTATAAAATTTTTCATAATGCAGTGCATTGTCATTATCGAAGATACTAAAGTCAGTGTGATACGATGTATTGGCAAAGATTTCTGCATCATTGATTTTGCTAAGCAGTGGTTTGTCGCCATTAAAAAAGACTGGCCAGCCGATATCTTGTAACACTTGTTTGGCTAAACCAATGGTGTTTTTCGGATCGTCAAGATCTTGAGTATGCTCCATGATTTCATTGGGGTAGAGGTATTTAGCAAAATGTGAGCCCGCACTGCTTGGGTTGTCCTCATTCGATGTGTGCATAGAGATATGACCGGCAGGCCAATGACCTGTTGTTATCGCGCCATGCGACTGCAAAAAAAGACTTTGAACAGCGGCATTTAAGCCAATCCAGTGTAAGTTGTTTTGGCTTAAAGAGGCTATACGCTGTGTGTTATTCATATTCGGCCAGAGCAGCATATTGCTATGGTCTTCAAGTTGGGTGCTGTAGATGTCAGGATTATTTAAGCTCCATGCACCAGTGGCTTTATTCAGTGTTTCGTAAAACCCTAAGCCATGAATGATTTCATGCAGTACTGTGCCCAAAACATGCTGCTGGCAGTTGAGCGTGGTCTTATTATTTAAACCAAGGTACGGGTCAGCTAGGAAACCGAGTTGGTCGCATAAGTTATTGGCATAGTTTGAGTTTAGCTGTATTGCCATATCGTTTTTTTGGGGTTGGCGGTCATAACCATAAAAATGATTAGCTAGTGCTTGGGGGTAATAGGTTGAATGAAACGGTAAGGTGGTGTTCGGATAATTTTCAAGCTCCCAGCTCACCATATTTGCCATGCCAATAAAGCCAGGCGTGAGCGGGTCAAAGCTCGCCTCTATTTTTATCTCAATATTGCTGTTAATAATGGTTTCTAAAAAATCAGCAGCAAATTGGAGAACAATCATACGTTGTTCACCCAGTGTGGTGCCGTCATTCCCATCGATAGGTGTCATGGGTGTTGGATCATTTAATCCTTCATTAGGACCATCGTTATTAATGATGGTGATGGTGGTGGCTAATCCACTTATCGGATAGAGCAGAACCAGTAATAAGGTGATTGCAAACAGCGTTGGGCTTATGAGTTTATTGTTCATGGTTTAATCCAGCAGCGGCAGTGGGCTGGTAATGTCTAGGCTTAAAGCCGAGCCGTCTTCATTCAGTAACTGAACCATGACCGATAGTGCGATACCACTGGTATTAATTGATTTGCCATTTTTCGTTTGAGCCTCGGTCAGCGGATGAGTCGGCATTAACTGTTGGTTGATTTTGAGGCGGGTAGCGTTATTGATTTGTTTATCCATCAACCGTTGGATCGATTGCTGGTCATGGTGTGCATGGCTTGCTTGTATTTCATGTGATGCGGTATTTTTTACACCCTTATGAACGCCACTTGAAAATGGGTTAAAGGAGCTTTGTAGAGGTGGGTTAATTGGCTTAAGCGTGTTGGATTTTAATATACCATTGGCTGGCTCGACAGAAATATCAAGCGTGAAATACCAGTTTGCCGTTAGACTAACAGCAATTATAACTATTATTGAAAAGAGTAATTTCATGCTTTCATTTGACCGTCTAACGTTTATTATATTTATAAGGTCAATATACCAGCGGTTTACACATTAATCCAAGTGTTAGAATAATTCGATGCGTTATCAAGTCTGCATAAACGCCGTTGAAGTAGCTTAATGCATCGCTGAATATCTTAAATAATGTATTTTTTCAACGGCTTAGAAAAGGCCTGAGCGGTTGGAGTCTTGCGCAGTGTATTCGCTAATTGCTAATTGTAACTTTTGCGATTTATAGGTATAAGCTAATAGATGCGGTGCTCATTTATCCTTGCTCCCAAGCAGGAAAAGGGTCGTTAAACGTCGCCCAATGGGCTTTACCTTGTAAGAGTTCTTCCTCGCTTAACAGGCAGTTATCGAGGGCAGTTGTCATCGCTACTTGATCTAAGCCTTGACCAATAAAAACCAGTTCTTGACGCATATCACCAAAGGGCTCGACCCATTCCTTTTCAATCGAGTCGAGATACTCTTGGTCGGTGGGCCAGTGTTCCTTGGGCACCGCTTTCCAGAACATGCCACCAAAACCGTGCCGGGCAATGCCCCCGGCTTGGCTCCATTGACCGGCAAACTCAGGCCGAGTGGCCAACCA
Organism: uncultured Cellvibrionales bacterium; assembly: GCA_937897785.1. Classification (GTDB taxonomy): domain Bacteria; phylum Pseudomonadota; class Gammaproteobacteria; order Pseudomonadales; family UBA7434; genus UBA7434. The sequence continues at coordinate 3,986 of CALCNB010000377.1, forward strand.
GAAATAGCCTTTCGAGCGGATTAGTTTGCCATAGTCCTTGGTGTTATGCAGAAATTGGTAAAATTTTTCAGGATGAAAAGGGCGTCGGGCTGCATAGCTAAAACTGCCAATCCCGTATTCTTCTGTTTCTGGAACATGTTCGCCACGCATTTCTTTAAGCCAACCAGGCGCTTGTTGGGCCCGCTCAAAGTCAAACAAGCCAGTATTCAAAACCGCATCGGTGTCGATTTGGCCTTGTTGGATAGGAATAATCCTAGCGTGTGTATTTAATGTTTTTAGAATAGCGGTAAGTTTTTCGACATCAGCATCACTGACTAAATCGGTCTTACTGATGAGTAATACATCAGCAAACTCGACTTGATCAACCAGTAAATCGGCCACACTTCTTTCGTCTTCGTCACCCAGCGATTCGCCCGCTTCTTGCAACGATTGCGCCGCTTCATAATCAATCATGAAGTTAACGGCATCAACGACGGTCACCATGGTATCAAGATTCGCTACATCCGATAAAGAAACACCGTCTTCATCGGCAAAAGTAAAGGTTTCAGCGACGGGCAGGGGCTCAGAAATTCCCGTTGACTCGACGACTAAATAGTCAAATCGGCCATCCTTGGCCAGTGCATCTACTTCTTCCAGTAAGTCTTCTCGCAGTGTGCAACAGATGCACCCATTGCTCATCTCGACTAACTTTTCTTCGCTGCGATTCAGTGATACATCACTTTTCACAATGGCAGCATCGATATTGATTTCGCTCATATCATTCACAATGACAGCCACTTTTTTGCCTTGTCGATTGTTTAAAATATGGCTGAGAACAGTAGTTTTACCCGCGCCAAGAAAGCCAGAAAGCACCGTCACGGGTAATCGATTGACGAGAGTAGAGGGCATAAGTCTCCTGAGATAGAAATAAATATAATGATACAGTGTATCATTTATCTCGAAACACTTGTCAAGATAATTGCGCTAGGCAGTGACCTCCCTGCTATAAAATAGGTGAGTCATTGCGAAAAGCAGTGGATTAAAGGGGTATAAAAAGCTGCAGACTAATGCAGCTATTAGTCAGATCGTTAGCAGAAAGGATTCTGGCTAGGTGAAGTTAGGGGGCAGATGTCCTGCAGTCTCCAGATTTAGCTGTTAATAGGGCTTATAAAAATCTAGACCAAAGACATCACTCACTCAGGCATCTGAGAGGAGTGATGTTCTGTAATCAGCCACTGATCGCCATTCCATCGATAAACAAAGGTATAACGCGCTTGCACGGTGGCGCCATCGTTAAACGTAAAGGTATAGACCCCCGAGTTAATCGCCAGTTGATCAAAGATACGCACATTCGATTCGTCAATCTGACCCTGTGGTCCCTTGCTAAGGAAGTTGACAAAGTAGTCCTCAATTTCGCTGTGGTTATGTCGCACTTGGTTCGATACCGTCGGCAGTAAAATCGCCTCTTTTTCATAAAGAGCTGCAACCTGACTAGGTTCGCCGGTCGCCAAAGCATCATTCCAAGTATTAAACAGTGCTGCAATTTGGGTTTTTGTATTGTCCATAGTTTCGTTAACGATCTCATATAAAGTAAAAGATCTATCATACAATATTTCTAACTTTTAGGCAGAGAAATTCTTCACTCTGCCAATGTTTTAAATGACGAGCGATCAATTATCTTCAGGCCTGATATCAGGGTTAATATTTATGCCCTGCGGATGAGCAACGGTTACCGTAGAATTAAACAGCCTGCTCAATAGTTGGCTGAATATCCCTAAGTGTCGGGCCAATTCGATCAACGATGGGTTGGAGAATGCCCATGTCGAAGTCAAATAAATTGGCAGCATTTTCGCCAAGCATCATCCTGATTTCATTTTCAGGAATGCCACCATAAGTCGCATGCATATACTCCATGGTGTTAGGCCAAGTGCCTTCCATATGGGGATAATCAGAGCCCCACATTAATTTTTCTAAACCAATCTTATGACGATTATGAATTTCATGTTTCGGTAAAAAAGAAGCACCGATGAAACAGTTTTGCTGAAAATATTCTCTCGGTGTCATCGATAAACCCTTTTTGAAGTGAGCAAATAAAGGGTTATCGGCTTTAAATTCTAATACTCGAAGTGTTTCTAAAATCCATGAGCAGCCGGTCTCAGTAAAAACAAACTTTAAGTTGGGGTATCTTTCAAAAACGCCTGACCAAACTAGGGCGGAAAAGGGCCGATGCGCCCACATGTCCACTTCGCTAATAAACATCGCTGGCGCGCTGGGTACATCACCATAATCAGGTGACCAGCCGGAGTGGACATGAATAGGCATATTCAATTCACTGCAAACTGCCCATAGTGGTTCATACCTTGGGTGGTGATAAAAGGGGTGAGTGCCGGTACTCACGGGAAGCATAATACCGCCAAATAAATTTAATTCTTTTGCCTGGCGAACTTCTTCAACCGTTACCGTAATATCATCGACGTTGATAATGGCAACACCGGCATGACGACCTGGATTGGTATTACAAAGATCAGCGAGCCATCGATTGTAAGCGCGATTTCCCTCAAGGTTGTGTTCTGGACTAACTTCATTTCGATACTGCGTGAGGCCTGCGCCAAACGGGGCCATTTGAGGGAAAATAACTTCGCCAGCAATGCCGTCGCCTTCCAGTTCTTTTAATCGAGCATCGGCATCAAATTCACCGCGCCGCGGCGCAAAAGGACTCGTCTCATCATTCAGTAAGGCAAGCACGGCAGCATCATCAGCCTCTTCAAGCGCTGCGACAGAAGAGGCATTAAACTTCGCTGTACCTTCTTCGCCACTGAGTTCAGAGAATTCTTCTACCGCTTCTTGATCAAAGAAAGTCCCAGTTCGCTGAATCATTTCTTTTGCATAGTTCAACCACCAGCGATCGGCAGCCTCGTGATATTTGGATGGCATATAGTCCAAGTAAGTAGAGGGGAGTGCGCCTGCATGACAGTCAGAGCTGATCAGTAAAATATTGGATGATTCCGCATTCGTTGACATTGACTGCTCCTATTTTATTCGCTATTAAGGCCGTCTTGCAGTGATAAACTGATGATGAGGTGCCTTAAAAGCATATTGTTCATTTAACCAGTAGTGGGTTGCTCGGATTATCATACCAAATGTTTTAAGGCAGACTATTTCTGTAAGTTCATTTAAAGGTATTCGTTTTGATCAACAGTCTGAGGCTTAGTTGTACGATAAAGATAAAAAAAATCAATAGGCTATGATTTTTTGTGTGGCGTTAACTTGATGTTTATATTGGGTGATTATGAGCAAAAGAAGCGCTAATTTCACGAGTGATTAACCAAGCCTCCTTTCTTTCTTAGTCTCAGCACACCAAATGGTAGTACCGATAGCCCCAATATAATTAAGCCTATACTACCGATAGCGGGGATCTGATAAGGCGTTAGCAGCAAGACCCAATCGTCATCATTGCGACCACCCCACCAGGTGACCGGCTCAGCTAATCGAGTTGACTGTGAAATAGTGAGTTCATCAATACTGATACTTCTTCTAAGGTATTCATCTTCTACTGCCGTAGAGAGCAATTCAAAATAACTGATCCAATAACGGTCGACGCTATTTTCCCATAGTACTGCGACATCAAAGTCATTAACGCCTCTCAAGTCGGCATAACCGAGCAAATCACCCGCATTCACCGTTAACGTTTCATAGTCACTGTCATCCGGCAAGTGTGCTGGCCACAAGTGTGCCGGCCAGTCATTATAAATTTGAGGGTAGGCTTCATTTAAATTGATATGAAAAATAATTAGCGTGTATGCGCTATTATCAAGTGATTGTATCTCGACTCTTTTATTGATAAAGCCACAGCAGTTTTCATTGGTGACGCGAACAATGCTACCAGTAAATGGCGCATAGATGGGTATTAAATCATTCGTCCCGTTACTGTCTTTATATTGGTCATAGGGTGAAAGATAATGCTTCATGCTGCTGGGCGGTTCTGAGCTATCAGTGGCGCCAAAGGGGAAAGTGGGGTCGAAATAAAATTCGTGACCTGCACCTGATCGGAATTTAGAAATTTCCTCAATAAACCCATTGTGAGAATTAAAAAAGAAC
>CALCNB010000378.1 GCA_937897785.1 uncultured Cellvibrionales bacterium
TTCCTTATCCCAGCGGCAAATTGCATATGGGCCATGTGCGCAACTACACCATTACCGATGTTATTGCTCGATACCAGCGGATGTTAGGCAAAAACGTCCTCCATCCTATGGGTTGGGATGCCTTCGGCCTACCTGCTGAAAATGCCGCTATTCAGAATCAAACGGCACCCGCAAAGTGGACTTACCAAAATATTGATTATATGAAGCAACAACTCAATTCGCTGGGGTTCAGCTTTGACTGGTCGCGCGAGTTTGCAACCTGTGAACCTGACTATTATCGCTGGGAACAATGGTTTTTTACCCGCCTGTACGAGAAAGGCATGGTCTACAAAAAAATGGCCACTGTAAACTGGGACCCGGTTGACTGTACGGTATTGGCTAATGAGCAAGTGATCGATGGCCGTGGCTGGCGTTCCGGCGCTTTAGTTGAGCGTAAAGAGATTCCGCAATGGTTTATCAAAATCACAGAATATGCAGACGAGTTAATTAGCAGTCTAGACGAGCTGACCGAATGGCCAGAGCAAGTTAAAACCATGCAAAAAAATTGGATCGGTAAGAGTCGCGGTGCCGATATACGCTTTAGCCTCGATCGTGAAATTGCAGGCTTTGATACCCTTCCCGTTTATACCACCCGCCCCGATACATTAATGGGCGTAAGCTATCTTAGCCTAGCCGCAGAGCACCCCATAGCATTGGCCTTAGCCAGTGAAAATCCCCCTATCGCTGAATTTATTGCCGAATGTAAAGCCCAGTCAGTGGCTGAAGCTGACATGGCCGTCATGGATAAAAAAGGCATCGCCACCGGTTTGACTGCCACTCATCCATTATCCGGTGAATCGATACCCGTCTGGATTGCTAATTATGTACTGATGGATTACGGCTCGGGTGCAGTAATGGCCGTGCCGGCGCATGACGAGCGCGATTTTGCATTTGCTAATCGCTATGAGTTGCCGATTATACAAGTGATTGAGTCTCGTCTCGATGACAGCGAATTCGATAGCAGCCAATGGCAAGAATGGTACAGCCGCAAAAGCGATACCCGAACCATCAATTCCGCTGAATTTTCAGGGCTGGATTTTAACGGTGCTTTTAATGCCATTACGGCCAAGCTATCCAGTTTAGGCAAAGGCGAGGTAAAAACCAATTATCGATTGCGCGACTGGGGCGTATCGCGCCAACGTTATTGGGGTTCACCGATTCCAATGCTCAGCTTACCTGAAGGCGGTGAAATACCAGTGCCCGCTGACCGACTGCCGGTTTTACTCCCAGAAGATGTCATCATGGACGGTGTTCGCTCCCCCATCAAAGCAGATCCCGAGTGGTGTAAAACCGAACTTAATGGTCAAAGTGTCGACCATGAAACGGATACCTTCGATACCTTTATGGAATCGAGTTGGTACTATGCGCGCTTTACCTGCCCAGACTTTCAAGACGGTATTCTCGACAGTGAACGGGCCAATTATTGGCTGCCTGTCGACCAATACGTAGGCGGCATTGAGCATGCCATACTGCACTTACTGTATGCCCGTTTTTTTCATAAATTATTACGTGATGACGGCTTTGTCAGTTCTAACGAACCCTTTAAACGTTTACTTTGTCAAGGCATGGTGCTCGCTGATTCGTTTTATCGCAACAAAGAAGACGGCAGTAAAGAATGGTTTAACCCAAGCGATGTGCAATTCGAGCGTGATGAAAAAGGAAACATACTCAGCGCCCATGAAATAAACTCAGGCCAAGCCGTTGAAATAGGCGGCATGACTAAAATGTCTAAGTCAAAAAATAATGGAATCGATCCACAAACAGCGATTGAACAATACGGTGCTGACACCGTACGTGTTTTTACCATGTTTGCCGCCCCACCCGAACAGACCTTAGAATGGAATGACGATGGTGTGGCTGGCGCACAACGTTTTCTTCGGCGCCTGTGGACTTACTGCAATGAGCAGCGCGAACTGATTCAGCAAGGCAAAAGCGACTTAAATAACAACAGCCACCTTGCGGTTGAAAATCTCACTGATTCTGCACAGGAACGACGCCACTCCATTCACAGCAGCTTAGATAAGGCCTTAGTTGATTTCAATAAAAGTCAGTTTAATACGGTTATAGCCGCTTGCATGACTATTCTTAACCAACTTCCTAATCATGAGCAAGCGCTTAACGATAGTCATATGGCCGGCGTTGCTGCAGAAGGAACCAGTCTGTTAGTTCGCCTGCTTGCACCTATTGCGCCGCATATTTGCCACCAACTGTGGCAAGATTTATGGCCTGAAATGAATTGTGATATCCTCTGCGCTGATTGGCCTGTTGTCGATCCATCAGCATTGACTTTATCATCTATAGAAATGGTCGTTCAGGTCAATGGGAAAGTGAGAGCAAAAATAAAAGTAGCCGCTGATGCCAACAATGAAAAAATAGAATCATTAGCATTAGAAGATGAAAATGTGGGTGAAAGAATAAGA
>CALCNB010000379.1 GCA_937897785.1 uncultured Cellvibrionales bacterium
CAAGAAAAACCGGGTGGCATCCCGGCCGACTTCGTCGATCAAGTCGCGGAGGGGGACGTAGCTTCCCGCCCGCTTGGAAATCTTCACCTCCTGGCCGGACCGGGTCACGGTGACCATCTGGTGCAGGACATAGTCTGGCCACCCCTCTGGAATGCCGGCTTTTAGGGCCTGCAGTCCGGCGCGTACCCGGGTCACCGTGTAGTGATGGTCCGCCCCCTGCTCGTTGATCACGCGGGTGAAGCCCCGCTGCCATTTGTCCAGGTGATAAGCGACGTCGGGCAGGAAGTAGGTGTAGCCCCCTTCGCGCTTGCGCATTACGCGGTCTTTATCATCGCCAAATTCGGTGGTTTTAAGCCAAAGTGCACCTTCTGATTCATAAGTGAAGCCGTTAGCGATTAATGCCTTTACCGTCGACTCGACTTTACCGTCGGTATATAAGTCTGACTCCAGCGAAAATACATCAAACTCGACGCGAAAGGCTTGTAAGTCGATATCTTGTTCATTGCGAAGGTAAGCGACGGCATAGTCACGAATGGCTGAATGATTGTCAGCATCGGCCAAACCAGCGATACCGTTGACGATCTTACCGGCCATGTAGTCGGCGGCCAGCTCTGTGATATATTCACCTCGATAGCCGTCTTCTGGCCATTGCGGGTCGTTGGGGCCAATACCTTGGCAGCGCAATTGTACTGAGGCGGCTAAATTATTAATTTGTTGGCCTGCATCGTTGTAGTAAAACTCGCGCGTAACATTCCAACCACTCGCGCTAAGAAGTCGACAAATACTGTCGCCGACCGCTGCGCCACGACCATGGCCGACATGCAATGGCCCGGTTGGGTTGGCCGAGACAAACTCTACTTGAACCGCCTTGGGCTGTCCTTTGCTATCATGCCCGTTTTGATTCTGGCCAAAGCGCTCGCCTTGCTCGATTATATTTAGCACAACATCCGTTTGGGCTGTTTTGACTAAAAAGAAATTAATAAAACCTGGGCCAGCTATGTCAGTGCTTAGTACTAGCTCATTATCAGGTAGGTTTTCACAGATCAATGCTGCCAGTTCGCGCGGTGCAAGGCCGCTGGATTTTGCCAGCGCTAAAGCGATATTGCAGGCTAAATCGCCGTGGCTTGGATCCCGAGTGCGTTCAACCTTTATTGCCGGCAAGGTAATTGATGGCAGCACTTCACTGCTAATCATATTGTCGATGGCTTGCTGAATCAGTTGCTGAATAATGTCTTTCATGAATACAGTGGTCTCAGTTTCTTATAGCGGTGCAAGGCTAGTCGCTTCCTGAATGTAAACAGCAATGTGCTTTATTCGGGTGCAATAGCAGCTGCCTGCTATTATGGCGAGTCCGATCTCATCCGACAAGGTCGGCGTGTATTTAGATGACATCTTGCGGGTCAATATCGACACTCCATCGAAGGCTGCTGGGCAATTTTGCGGCTTCAAACTGTTGCACAAATTGTTCGATAGTGTTGTGTAGGGCTTTTCTCTGCGGTGATTTGATAATTAATTGGGCGCGATGTCGACCGGCTCGTTTTTCCATAATAGTTGCTAATGGCCCTAAAATTTGACAGTGATTATTGGCAGGATGATCACGTAACAACTGCGAAAGAACTTGCATTGCTTGTTGGGGCTTAGTGCTGTCTGCTCGTAGTATCGCCATATGCGTGATAGGCGGCAGTGAGTACAGTTCTCGCTCGGCCATTAATGTCGCCTTTACCCCTTGGTAGCTGTGTTGCTGCCAATTTATTAACAAAGGGTGGTCAGGCAAATGCGTTTGGATTAATACCCGTCCCAATGTGTCACTTCGGCCCGCACGACCTGCTACTTGCGTCAGTAACTGAAGGGTTTTTTCAGCGCTTCGAAAGTCAGGGCTATAAAGACCCTGATCGACATCTAAGACCACCACCAAGCTTAACGCGGCAAAGTGATGACCCTTGGCAAGCATCTGAGTACCCACCAATATGGCTGGCTGACCACGATTAATGCGCTCGATTTGCGCTCCCATGGCTTGCTTTCCCTGTGTGCTGTCACGGTCAACACGCAGAATTGTATGCTGTGGAAATAAATCAGACAGTGCTTCAGCACTGCGTTGGGTGCCTTGGCCTACATCCATCAGATTTTTCGACTGACATTGCGGGCAGTGGCTGGGGACTGCAGACCTGAAATCGCAATGATGGCAGCGAAGGCTGGCCGGCCGTTGATGGAGAGTGAGTCGGGCATCGCACTGACTGCATTGTGCTTGCCAGCCACAATCATGGCACATTAATAACGGTGCAAAACCGCGGCGATTGACAAACACCATCGCTTGCTTACCTTCCGCAAGTGTACTATTGATTGCGCTAATGGCCTGATCGCTCAAGCCTTGATGCAAGGCTTGTCGTCGAATATCAACCAGTTCAATAGCCGGTGGTTGGGCGTTTCCTGCCCGTTGCTGAAGGACAACATGGCGATATTTATTGGCATTGACATTGGCATAAGTCTCTAAAGATGGCGTAGCAGAGCCTAAGATAACCGGCAATTTTTGTTTTTGTGCCAAAATAATTGCGATATCCCTAGCCGAGTAACGAATACCGTCTTGTTGTTTATAGGAATTGTCGTGTTCTTCATCAATGATGATAATACCTAAGTTCTGAGTAGGCGTGAAAACGGCTGAGCGTGTGCCAATAATAATTCTTGCACGACCTTCTTTACTAGCTGTCCAGGCAGCCAGTCGTTCGCGGTCATTGAGGCCTGAATGAAAAATTGCGATAGGGACTTTAAAGCGTGCCACAAAACGTTGAATAGTTTGCGGTGTTAGGCCGATTTCAGGGACTAGCACCAAAGCCTGCTGTTGCTGAGTCAATACTTTTTCAATGGCGCGAAGGTAAACCTCGGTTTTACCACTGCCCGTAATTCCCTCTAATAAAACAGTGGCAAAGTGATTAAGTTGCTGTTCAATCAGTTGGTCGGCATTGCGTTGCTCTGTGTTGAGTGTTGGCAGTACATCATTGCCTTCGCCCTGCAGTAAACTTTGGCAGTCGCTGGGGTAATAGCCTTGTGAAGATTGAAGGATGAGCGCTTTTTTTGCCAATGCCAATGCCGTAGGGCGAGAGTGCCCCTCTGCGGTTAATTGTTGCTCGGGAATAGCGGCATGCGAATGCTCGTCAAGTGCCTGTTGGCGGAGTCGGTTCAGCAACGACTGCTGTTTGGGTGCGCGACTTAGTGCTTGATCATCGAGCCCTAAGCCGTGTTGGCTAATTTGCCAATATTGCTGAGTGTAAGCGTCATAAGCACCGCCCTTACGTAGCGTAGTGGGCAACAAATTGAGAATAGCATCGCCTAGCGGGTGATGATAATACTGACTCATCCACCGACCCAGTGTCAGCATCTCTTGATCGAGCAAGGCAACGTTATCAAGTGAGCTAAGAATGGCTTTAAGTTTGTTGGCGGCAATAGCCGATGAGTCGCTATGGCCGATCACGATGCCGGTGATATTCCTTCTTCCAAAAGGGACTTGCACGCGACTGCCCACTAAGTAGTCTTTAGCGAGTTTTCCTTCGGCGGGCAAATAATCAAAAAATTGCCGCAATGGAGAGGCAATCACAACTTGAATAATCCGTGCTGGGTTGCTGCTCATCGAGGGGTTGAAATCCTGGGCCATCAGAAATTGTATTTGGGTCGTTTTGACTGGTCTCTAGTTTACTCTGTTTCGCCGTAATAGGCTCTATAGTTACGGCAGTAAACCACCCAGAGAAAATGATTGGCGAATATATCATTAAGTTATTGATTATAATAAATTATTTTTATTTTTTGGGTAAGAAGGTATATTTTTAATCGATCAAAGGTTGGTTGAGTATACAAAATGATCAGAACCAGGGCAGAGAATACCCCCCAATTCGCTTGCGTGCTGGTATGATTCTGGTAGAATCCCGCGCTCTCTAACTGATACTAGTCGATACGGTACCGATTGCTGGCCTCGAAATGATAGAGTCACGAGTGAATCGGAGAGCGGTATCACGCACTGATCAAGGAAAACCCATGAAAGCAGATATACATCCAGAATACCAAACCGTTATTTTTCATGACACCAGTGTCGATGAGTACTTTATGACTCGCTCAACACTGAAAACCAGCCAGACAATAGAATGGAAGGATGGAAAAACCTATCCCTACTGTACGGTAGATACTTCATCGGCATCGCACCCGTTTTATACCGGCCAACAAAAGATATTGGATACCGGTGGTCGTGTTGATCGCTTTAATAAACGCTTCGGTAATCGTTCGACTAAGAAGTAGTAAGCTCTGGTTCGTTTTCTCTCATCAGCTACAGTATTCTCTGTAGCTGACATAGCCATTCAGTATGATTAACTTATTGATGAAAAGCGTCATTATCGGTTTCTTAGGCAGGATGAATCCCCGCTAATTTATAAAATTCACTATCCTTTTACTTTCCATGCTTGCCTAAGCGCCTTACTCTGTCTTTACTTTGTGTCTGTCCCTGTTTGATACAGTATTTTAATCATGGTGACCGGCCTATTCTTTGGCTATATTAATGGTTGATTATGACAACTCGCTTTTCTAAAGATGCCCCTCGGCAAGCGGCTCTCGATTATCATGCATTCCCAGCGCCTGGCAAGATTTCAATTGCATTAACGACCTCGGCAGAGACGCAAGACGATCTTGCCCTTGCTTATAGTCCAGGCGTGGCTGAGCCAGTCAGGGCAATTGCCGAAAATCCAGAACTCGCATACGACTACACCATTAAGGCCAACTTAGTTGCCGTGATCAGTAATGGCAGCGCTATTCTTGGTTTAGGTAATTTGGGCGCGTTGGCTAGCAAGCCGGTAATGGAAGGCAAGGCTTTATTGTTTAAGCGTTTTGGAAAAATTGATTCTATTGATGTCGAGGTTGATACCCAGAACACTGAAAGTTTTATTGAAACGGTCAGAAATATTTCTAAAACCTTTGGTGGCATTAATCTTGAAGATATTAAAGCACCTGAATGCTTTGAGATTGAAAGGCGCTTACAAGAGCTTTGCGATATTCCCGTGTTTCATGACGATCAACATGGCACAGCGATTGTGACAGCCGCGGCATTAATCAATGCCCTTGAGCTACAAGGTAAAACGCTGGCTAGTGCGAAAATTGTTTGTTTGGGTGCTGGTTCGGCGGCCATTGCGGGCATGCGATTATTAGTTAGTTTAGGTGCCAACGCCGAAAACATTGTTATGTTGGATCGCTTGGGTGTTATCTATCAAGGCCGAAAAGAGGTGAATGAATTTAAAGCCGAATTTGCTTTGCAGACTGAGGCGAGAACGCTCGATGACGCCTGTGTTGACGCCGATGTTTTTATTGGTCTTTCGGGCTCGAATTTACTGAAGCCAGAAGCATTATTAACGATGGCGGCTAATCCGGTTATTTTTGCTTGTTCTAATCCTGATCCAGAAATTTCACCCGCACTTGCGCATGCGACTCGCGAAGATATTATCATGGCGACGGGGCGTTCTGATTTACCGAATCAGGTTAATAATGTCTTAGGTTTTCCTTATATATTTAGGGGGGCGCTTGATGTCAGAGCGAGTGAAATTAATGAAGCGATGAAGATTGCGGCAGTGCATGCGCTCAAGGACCTAGCAAGAGAGGCTGTGCCTGCGGCGGTAGCGAAAGCCTGTGGTTTAGCGACATTAAGTTACGGCAAAGAATATATCATTCCCAAACCCCTTGATCCACGCTTATTAAACCAAGTGTCTGCGGCTGTCGCTCAAGCGGCAGTTGAGAGTGGTGTAGCACAATTGCCATTCGACGAAAAGAAATATAGCTAAAATAACTCTTCGTTAAGCTGTGTTTCTTTGGGTTTAGTTGAATTTCGTGTTGTTGATGATTGCTGTGGCGAGTGTTCTTCTAGGAATAATTCAAAGCGGGTATTTTTTGACGAGTCATTTGCCGCCATGCCTGTACGGCTATCGATTTTGACCGACACCATACCGCTTGGGCGAATTGGTGATCTTATCTCCAGGCGATTAAGATTTTCTCGCATAAAGTCTATCCAAATAGGCAGCGCTGCTGAGCCACCGTATTCGCGGGTGCCAATATTCTTGTTACTGTCAAATCCCAGCCAAGTCGTGACGACTAAATCAGGATGATAGCCAGAGAACCAGGCGTCGGTAGGGCCGTTGGTTGTTCCTGTTTTTCCCGCTAAATCTTTGCGTCCTAAGCCCCGAGCTTTTCTTGCTGTGCCTTTCTGTATAGCGTCTTTTAAAATGCTATCGATGATATAGACCACACGGGAATCCATAATACGGTCGGCTTGTTTAGTTTCTTTAGCCTTCTCTGCTAGTAGCTCCTGTTCTAGTAGGGCGTCCAGCGAGTCAGCCTCGATAAAATCTTGGTTTTCTATCTTGCTTGATTTTTTTGTCGAATTTGTTGAGCTGTCACAGTTTGAGCAAACTTCTACGCGAGGCGATTTAAAAACGACCTTTCCATTGCGGTCGATGATCTCGTCAACAAGAAAAGGAGTTACTTTAAAACCACCGTTAGCAATGCTTGAATAAGCGGTTGCGAGTTGCAAGGGCGTCATTGCGTAGCTGCCTAATGCAAGCGACAGATCTCTTGGCAAAGCTCGTTCGTTAAAGTTAAAGCGCTCTAAATAAGTAATTGCTTTACGAATACCTAGCTCCTGAAGAAGTCGGATAGAAACTAAATTTTTTGATTTATAAAGCGCTTCGCGAAGGGTCGTTGGCCCAGAGAAAGTGCCACCTGAGTTTTGTGGTCGCCAGTCACTTTCAAGTTGTTGATCTGAAAATACGATTGGTGCATCGTTAATAAGGCTGGCTGCGGTAAAACCATTTTCGATAGCGGCAGCATAGATGAAAGGCTTTAGATTGGAACCAGTCTGACGATGAGCTTGAGTGGCGCGATTAAATTTACTCGATTGAAAGTCAAAGCCGCCAATGAGTGCACTAATTGCTCCTTGATTAGGACGAATAGCCACTAAGCTTGCATTCACATCGGGCAATTGTGTCACAAAAACTTCATCGCTTTTGGGCGATATTTTTATTCGAATAACATCACCTGGCTCAAATAATTCAGTTAAGAATTTTATACCTACTCCTCGTTTATTTTCAGTGATGTAAGGTCTGATGGGATTGGCTTTTTTATTCCACTTGAAAGCGATTTCACGATTATCAGACAGTAATAGATGAACATAAGTTTGCGGTTGAATTAACGGGGCATCGTTATCCGTTGGCTTCGGCTCAGACAGTTGTTGAGGGTTTTCTTGAGCCAGGATGGGCTGGTCAGAAAAAGCCGTAATCACTGCGGGCTCTAGCCCATTGATCGGTCGTAGTTGATTGATCATTGCAGGCCACTGATCACGTTGCTCTATCTGGAAAGTCTGTTCAGGCCCGCGGTGGCCATGCCTTAAATCGTAATTGAATAAGCCGTTTTCTATGGCTTGTTGCGCCGTTTCCTGTTGGTGGCTGTTGATGGTTGTTGTGATTGTGAAACCGTCGGTATAAGCCTTAAGACCAAGCTTTTCTAGGGCTAGATTACGAGCTATTTCTGCAGCATGGCCAGCATTTAGCTCTAGCTTAGTGCCATGATAGCGAGCTGTGACAGGCTGAGCGGAATGCGTTGCGAACTCAGCAGAGGTAATAAAGCCTAATTTTTTCATCCGCCCAAGAATCCAATCTCGTCTTATTTTGGCGCGTTGTGGATTATTGATGGGATTGTAGGCCGAAGGTGCTTTCGGCAAGCCGGCAATCATGGCGAGGTGCGCTAAGTTTAATTCATTAATCGACTTGCCGTAATAGACCTGCGCAGCGGCTTCTATACCGTATGCTCGCTTACCTAAATAAATTTTATTCATATAGAGCTCAAGAATTTGATCTTTTGTAAGGCTCTGTTCGATTTGGATCGCTAAAAAAATCTCATTGAATTTACGTAAAAATGTTTTTTCACTACTCAAGAAAAAATTTCGTGCAACTTGCATGGTAATGGTACTGCCGCCACTTTGAATTTTACCGGAAGCAAAAAGTTGAAGTGCTGCCCGAAGTAGTCCGGCAAGATCGACGCCTTGGTGTTGTAAAAATCGATCATCCTCAGCGGAAAGAATGGCATTGACAAACTGGGGAGGCACATGCTCTCTGCGGATTGGCGTTCGAAGTTTCTCACCAAACTCTCCCATTAATTTTCCATTTTGTGAATAGATTCTCAAAGGGACTTGCATTTTTGCTTCTTGAAGGACATCAACCGAAGGTAACTTAGGGCTAAGATAGAGGTATGTCGCACAAATAACAATCAAGCCAGAGAGGGCGCTTAGCAACGCTAATGTAAAAAAAGTTTTAAATAGGGACTTTCGCGCTTGCATATCTGTCTGTTTGACCCGAGTAAACAAAGCTATTCAAAGACTGACAGGATAGCGAAATCAGAGAAAATAAAATAGGTAAAAATCTCCCTTAGTCGCGATAAAACATAAATAAAGCTCTAAAGCAGAGAATAAATTCACTCAGCGATACCATAACTGAGGAGCTGTCATGGGAAGAGTAAATGAGAAATATCAGCCGCAAAATACCATCGAAGTATTAGGGCGAATGCTTAATTTTAAAGTTCTTCAAGATAAGCTGGCAACATTCAGTAAACCACCATCTTTGTTAGGTATTGATATGAATGATCAGTTTATGTCGCTCATTGAGTTGACGAGTGATCATGAGGGTTTAAAGGTCATCAGTTATGCAATGGAGCAATTGCCATTGAACACCATTATTAATGGCGATATAAAGCAGCCAGAAATTGTGAACGAATACTTAGTTAAATTACTCAGAAAAGCGTCAACGAAAACCAAAAAAATAGCGATAGCGGTATCCGGGTCGTCGGTCATCACAAAAGTTATCACTATGGCGGCCAATGCCAGTGACGATGATTTAGAAGCTAAGATCATTGCCGATGCTGATAAATACATTCCTTATGCATTAGATGAAGTGGAAATTGATTTTTCAGTGCTCAAGGAAGGTGACGAAGAAAGTGAAATCTTATTGGCTGCCTGTCGAAAAGAAATAATAGATCAAAGAGTCGAATTGCTTTCTGCCATAGGGTTGGAGCCTAGCATTGTTGATATTAGGATCTATGACGTCGAGCGTTCTTTTTTATTGCTTGAAAAAGAATACCTCTTCAACAGTAATGAAGTAATCGCTTTATTTGAACATAATACAGGTTTATCACTAACTGTGATGCAGCAAGGGGTAGCTATTTATCATAAAGAGGAATCGTTCATCAGTGAAGAAGCGTCAGCCAATATTAACTCGACGATCGCAGCTAATAAGGCAGAACTACTTGAGCTTGTTAGTGATGAAGGCGCTGAGGAATATAAGCGGCAGTTGGCTCAACAAATGAAATCAGCTATGCAGTTTTTTCTTTCTTCTAGCCAGTATGAAAAAATTGACCGAATATTTTTAGCAGGGGGGTTTGTATCAATAAAAGAACTGGCGGCATGGTTAGATGAGTGGCTTAAAATACCAACAAGAGTGGCAAATCCATTGCACCACATAGCATTAGCGGAAACAGTCGATCATCAAGATATTCGAGATAACGCTGCATCGCTGCTTGTGGCTTGTGGGGTAGCCACGCGAGGGCTTGCATGCCCATAGAAATCAACTTACTACC
>CALCNB010000380.1 GCA_937897785.1 uncultured Cellvibrionales bacterium
AGGTAAGACCAGCCTGGTCGATGCGCTATTAGCGACCGATCAACGGCTTAAGGTCTCGGTCTCGCACACGACACGGCCGATGAGGCCCGGCGAGGTAGACGGGGTTAATTATCATTTTGTTGATGCCTCGACGTTTGCCCAAATGGTTAACGATGGTCGCTTTTTAGAACATGCAACTGTATTTGGCAATGCCTATGGCACCTCGAAAGACTGGGTTGACCGGCAACTGAGTCTTGGCACTGACGTTATTCTTGAGATTGATTGGCAAGGCGCGCAGCAAACCCATCAATGGTTAGCGACGGAACTTGGCGAATCGGGGGTGGGTATTTTTATTTTGCCGCCTTCTATGGCCGCCTTGCAGGCGCGATTAACGGGCCGCGGCCAAGACGACGAAGCTGTCATTGCCGGCCGAATGGCGGTAGCGGTCGATGAGATGCGGCATTACCACCAGGCCGACTACATCATCATAAACGATGATTTCGATACTGCTTTATCCGATTTGCAGGCGGTGATTCAGGCTCAACGGCTAAGCCGTAGCCAGCAACAACGGCAATATAAAGACTTATTAGCGGCATTAATCGAAGATTCCGACCAATAATTAGCCTTAAAAGAGCCGTCATACTCGCCAAATTGGCTAAACTTGCTTATAATGCTCGACCTTTTTAGCACCTGCCCAAAAGGCTTGTACGTTTTTATTCCATCAGACAGGCATATACCATGGCTAGAATTACTGTAGAAGAATGCTTAGATCACGTTGATAACCGCTTTGAATTAGTGATGGTTGCCAGCAAGCGCGCACGTCAAATCGCCACCCAAGGCAAAGATCCTATGGTCGATGTGGCTGATGATAAACCACCGGTGATTGCTTTACGTGAAATTGAAAAGGGGCTTATCGATCCTAACAACATTGGCACAGAAGAGCAGGTTGATGATTTAACCGAAGAGCTCGCAGCCGAGTTCGGTTTATAATTTAAAGCCTTCATTTTTAACACTTTCTCTATTCAAAACCTCTTCTAGCGCTTATATTGTTGTCATGGTGACAACAATAAGCGATTTAACCGATAAACTGGATACTTACCTCGATACTGAACAGGTTGAGACGGTTCGTCGTGCCTATTACTGCGCGGAGCAAGCCCATGTGGGGCAAACCCGTCGATCAGGTGAACCTTATGTCACTCATCCCCTTGCTGTAGCCAATATTCTTGCCGACATGCATATGGACCATCAGAGTTTAGCGGCGGCCATGCTGCATGATGTGATTGAAGACACTGAGGTCGATAAATTGGCTTTGAGCGACCAGTTTGGTCCAACAGTGGCTGAGCTGGTCGACGGGGTGAGCAAGTTGACACAGTTTGAATTTCAAACGCAGGCTGAAAAGCAGGCCGAGAACTTTCAAAAAATGGCCATGGCCATGGCGCGTGATTTGCGGGTTATTTTAGTGAAGCTGGCCGACCGCCTTCATAATATGCGTACGCTCGATGTTTTAGAGGTTGATAAGCGTCGCCGAATCGCCAAAGAAACGCTGGAAATATATGCCCCCATCGCTAACCGCTTGGGCATGAATGATATAAGAATTGAATTTGAAGATTTGGGTTTTTCAACGCTTTATCCCATGCGGGCCAGACGTATTCAGGCGGCCGTCGAGTCTATTCGGGGCAATCGCAAGGCGTTGGTTGCTAACGTCGAAAAACAAATTGCTGAGCAATTAAGAAAGGACGGCGTCACCGCAAGGGTGATTGGTCGTGAGAAGCATCTTTACAGTATTTATCAAAAGATGCGCAGTAAGAGCCGATCATTCACTGAAATTATGGACGTCTTTGCCTTTCGTATTATTCTCAACTCGCCCGATGACTGTTATCGAACACTGGGGTCTATTCATAGCCTTTACAAGCCACGCCCGGGACATTTTAAAGATTATATTGCGATTCCTAAAGCCAATGGATACCAGTCTTTACACACAGTGTTATTTGGTATGCACGGTGTGCCGATAGAGATACAGATTCGCACGGAAGAAATGGAGCAGATGGCCAATAATGGCATCGCGGCTCATTGGCTGTATAAAGCGAATAATCAAGACGCCTCGGTGGGCAGTCATGTGCGTGCAAGGCAGTGGGTGCAGGGCTTGTTAGAGTTACAGCAAAACGCGGGTAACTCTTTAGAGTTTATAGAAAATGTCAAAATAGATCTTTTCCCCGAAGAGGTCTATGTGTTTACGCCGAAGGGAAAAATTTTAGAATTACCGCTAGGGTCTACCGCCGTTGATTTTGCCTATGCGGTACATACGGATATTGGTAATAGCTGCGTGGGTTGTCGTATTAATCGTCGCTTAGCCGCGCTATCGCAGCCACTAAAAAGTGGCGAGACGATTGAAATTATTACCGCGCCCGGCGCCAATCCAAATCCTGTTTGGCTGGACATCGTCGCGACTAGTCGTGCCCGAAGCCAAATCCGCCATTACTTAAAGCAGTTAAAGACGGGTGAAGCTGTTGAGTTAGGTCAACGCTTGTTAAATAAAGCGCTAACCAGTTTTGATCAAAGTTTTGATGATGTTGGCGCGAAAAAAATAGCCGCATTAGTCAATAAGTCGGGCGCACAAGATTTTGAACAAATTCTTGAAGAAGTCGGCCTAGGTAACCGTGTTGCCTTTTTAACGGCACGTCAATTACTTGATATTCAAGAGGATGCCGAAGTCAATGATATGGCCATTGGTCATCGTGAAAAACCGCTAGTGATTGCCGGCACTGAAGGGATGATGATTAACTTTGCTAAATGTTGTAACCCTATTCCAGGCGATAATATTGGCGGTCATATTACCGCAGGACGAGGTGTCGTTGTGCATACCGCCGACTGCCGTAACTACCAAGAGTTACAGCATAATGATAAAGAGGGTCGCGGTGTTGTACTGGGCTGGCATCAAGACGTTGAAGGTGAGTATCGTGTAGAGTTAAAAATAGAAGTCGAGCAGCAGCGCGGCATCATCGCTTCATTAGCAAATAAGATTAGTAGTTTAGACGGCAGTATTGAGTCGATTAAAGTTGAAGAGCGAGATGCTAAATCCAGCAGTATCCATATCTTTCTGGCCGTTAATAATCGTATTCATTTAGCCCGTGTAATTCGTCGTATTCGGGTATTAAAGTCGGTTGTTAAAGTTGAGCGGGTAAAACGTTAACGCTAAAGTGCTAGAGCATAAAAAACTGTATGAACGAAAAAAAAGTTATTAATACAACGGCCGCACCGTCGGCAATCGGCCCTTACTCGCAAGCCGTGCAGCTGGGTGAGATGCTGTATATTTCGGGCCAGATACCTTTACTACCCGATACGATGGTTGTGTGCAGTGACGATATCAAGCAGCAGGCCGAGCAGGTTTTTAAGAATTTAGCGGCTATAGCAAAAGCCGCTGGCGCTGATTTAAATGATAGCGTCAAAATAAATATTTCAATGACCGATTTGTCGATGTTTGATACGGTCAATCAAGTCATGACAACTTTTCTAGAACAGCCGTTTCCTGCCCGCGCTTGCGTGGAGGTCGCCGCCTTACCTAAAGGGGTCAAAATAGAGGTAGAAGCCATTGTCTGGGTGAAGCCTTCACGTTAATGAACAGCCTAGAAATCAAAAGTTACCAGTCATCAATCCTTCAGCCTCGCTAGCGATAGTTACCGTTTATTGCTTGCCAGATCTAGGGTTGAATATGCTTGAACAGCTCGGCTTTGACTCGCTTCGCCCAGACAGCATAACCCTTAGCGCTTAAGTGTAATCCGTCAAGCCGGTAAAACGACTTGTCGGGCTTACCGCCACTGTTGAGTAGCCCCGAGCTGGTGTCGACAAGATATAGATTGTCTTGACTATTGATAAAATCACTGAGTAAGCGATTCGTTTCGCTGGCCTGAGGCCAGACTGACCAGCGATGCGGTGACGGGGTGATTGCGATAAAAATAATTGGCGCAGATGGTAAATCTTGACGGATATTCTTCACTAACCGCTGATAAGCTGCGAGCATTTCTGTTGCTGGTCTAACTTTTCGCGGCGTAATATCATTCGTACCCGCAAAAATTACTACGGCACGCGGATTAAAGGCATTAATTAAACGATCAGAAAAATGCACAACATCATTGATCGTCGCACCGCCAAAGCCGTGTTGAATGATCGTTAAGGGGCTCATATCATCTGCCAATGTGCGCCAAAGACGAATGCTAGAACTGCCGACAAATAACACTCGCTCATTATGCTTGTTCAACAGGGCTGTATTGGCCTCCAACTGAGCGATATCAGGCTCCCATAGCGTGGGATTATTGCCGGTATATTTGCTAATTTCAGGCATAACAACACTGAAAAAAAGCAGGGATAGACCAGCCACTAATAACACTGAGGCGAGTAAAATTTTTTTTATCATTTTAATCCGACCATTTTATTAGGTATCATTAACATAGCATTAACGAAATTAATATTTTATTACAGTTTTTTTGGTAAACCAGCAACGAAAACGCGTGAAAGTATGGCTGATGATTTTTTACCGCCTGCCTGGTTGAGGCATGCTCATATACAGACCTTATTAGCGAGTATGGGCCCGCGACGCGTCTTTGCGCGGCATCGTGCCAAAGAGTTGCGTGATAAAAGTGAGTTAGTAAGAATAGAAAGTGGTAGCAATAATGAAAGTGTGCAACTGCTCGGCGCTTATAGCCCATCAAGAAAAGCGGCTAATCATCAGCTAACCATTTTTATTCATGGTTGGGAAGGCTCGATCGAATCCAGCTACTTACTTTCTGCAGCAGCGAGCATGTACGAAGCAGGCCATAGTATTTTTCGGCTAAATTTACGCGATCACGGTGAAAGCCACCAATTGAATGAAGCGCTGTTTCACTCGGCTAGGCTTGATGAGGTAGCGAATGCGATTAGGCAGATAAGTTCATCCTACCCGCATGGTAAAGTTAATTTAGTGGGCTTTAGCTTGGGCGGAAATTTTTGTATGCGCCTCGCTTGCCATTTAGCGCCGGAAACGATTGAGCGCGTGGCGGTGATTTCGCCGCTAATTGACCCAGCTCGGACAACTGATGATTTAGAGCAAGGATTGTGGCTGTATCATTTTTATTTTATTCGAAAGTGGCGAAAATCACTCAAGAAAAAGCTCGCGATATTCCCTGATCATTCTTGCCAGACATTATTGTCTAAGCGTGGATCGCTAAGTTCAATGAATACATTATTTGTTGCAGAGCATACGCCGTTTGACAGCCGCGAGGAGTACTATTCAAGCTACAAAATTGAGAATGATCAGTTAAAAAATCTATCATGCCCCGTTGACGTGCTGGTTGCAGAGGATGACCCTATCGTTAAAACGCAATGGTTGGATCAATTAGAGTTTTCAAGCCGTGTGAACATAAAAAAGACGGCTCATGGCGGTCATTGTGGCTTTATTAAGGATTGTCGTTTCAACTGTTTTGCCGATCAGTGGCTAGTTGATAAGCTGGCTTAGTGCAGTTAAGTTCTACTAATAAAACTAATTAAGGAGAAAATTATGTCATTGCGAATTAATGATGAGGCGCCAAATTTCATCGCCAACACAACCCATGGTGAAATTGACTTCCATCAGTGGATGGGTGACGGATGGGCAATTTTATTCTCTCACCCAAAAGATTTTACGCCGGTTTGCACCACCGAATTAGGCTATATGGCAGGCATGGAAAAAACATTTGCCGCGCGCAATTGTAAGATTATCGGCCTCAGTATTGACCCAATAGAAAATCATGCAGATTGGGCCAAAGATATTGAAGAGACACAGGGCAATACTGTTGGTTTTCCAATGATTGGCGATACAGAATTAGCCGTTGCCAAAGCCTATAATATGTTGCCCGCTGATGAAGAGGGTGGCTCTGAAGGTAGAACCGCAGCAACCAATGCTACGGTTAGATCGGTATTTATTGTTGGTCCGGATAAAAAAATTAAATTAATGCTGACCTACCCTATGACGACGGGTAGAAATTTTGATGAAATACTAAGAGTGTTAGATTCAATGCAATTAACGGCTGCACATAAAGTGGCGACTCCAGTTAATTGGCGTGATGGCGATGATGTGATAATTGTACCTTCTGTCTCTGATGATGAGGCAAAGACTTTATTCCCAAATGGCTGGAAGGCATTGAAGTCTTATCTGCGATTGGTTAAGCAGCCAAACAAGTAAAGCCAGGGCAATGGCTTTTTTAGAGCAGCGAGCTATCGGTTGCCCGTATTGCGGAGAATCAATTACTATTTTAATTGAGCCCAGTGGGGGTGCAGCGGTGGGTGAAACTCATATTGACCTTGCTGAGCCCTATGAATACATTGAAGACTGTCAGGTATGTTGTCGCCCGATACGAGTACATGTCAGTGTTGATTATAGTGGTGAGTCACAGGCACAAGGGTTTAGCGAAAATGAATAGATTTATAGTTTGCTAGCAATACAGGCCATTAAAGTTTCGCCAATATCTAACTCGCATTGTGCATCTAATTCTCGAATACAGGTCGGGCAGGTCACGTTAATCTCAGTCAAATAATCGCCAATGACATCGATGCCAACAAACACTAGCCCTTTGTCTTTCAGCGTAGGCGCGATCTGTTCACAAATCCAGTAATCTCGATCAGACAGTGGTTGTGCCACACCTGTACCGCCAGCCGCTAAGTTACCGCGGGTCTCACCTGCTGCAGGCATTCGGGCGAGAGCAAAGGCTTGAGGCTGGCCATCAATTAACAATATTCGTTTATCACCGGCACTGATTTCTGGCAGGTATCGCTGGGCCATAATACTGCGCGACTGATGGCCGGTAAGTGTTTCGATAATAACATTGAGGTTAGGGTCGTTAGGTTTTACGCGAAAGATTGAGCTACCGCCCATGCCATCTAATGGTTTAAGAATAATGTCTTGATGCTCGGCATGAAAATGGCGTAGGTCGTCAGCCAAAGCACTAATGATGACTGGTGGACAACATTGCGGAAATTCAGTGGCAAAGACTTTTTCATTGCAGTCACGCAAGCTTTGGGGTCTATTAATAATGAGAGTGCCCAATCGTTCAGCGGCTTCAAGGATAAAAGTATTACTTAAGAATTGGCTGTCAAACGGCGGCT
>CALCNB010000381.1 GCA_937897785.1 uncultured Cellvibrionales bacterium
TTGAAAAAAATAGTTGTCTCATAGATAAGCTTACCCGTTATAAAAGTCGCTTTGTTGACGTCACATTAATACTGTTGATTAATTATAGAGGCTGCTTTGCCAATCATTTGATCGATAGCCATGAATCGATTCACTTAATATTGAATCTACCTTGCTGCCAATACCAAACAAGCCCTTTAATTCTATTTGTAAAAAAACGCTGCGATCGCGCCGCTGTTGTTGAGCGTCATATCGGTAGATAAGCGCGTCGCGATAGATGACTTGCCAGCGGATGCAGCAACTATTGTAGGCAAGTCCAGCCAGTGTTTCATTACTTCGTTTTTGTACGGTGTCGTATTGGTAGCGACCGATCGCTGACCAACGAGAATTTAGCGCTTTGACAAAACTAAGATCAGCTTGTTCAATCGTTTGCTCTGACACCGTTTGCCCTAACGAAGAAGATTGCTGGTTCGCTCGGCGGTAATGATAACCCATATTGAGGATATTACTGGCTTTTTCTTGCCCACGGTAAGCTAATTGCCAGTGACCCCCTGCAAGCTGTTCTTGATGCGGATTCCAATTCATACTCAGCGAGCTTTGCCAAGCGGGTGACAGCGAGGTGGTTAATTCACCAACGATAGATGAGCTGTTGTTTTGGTTTTCACCCGGCCACATTGGGTTTTGTGGTCCGGATATTTGATTGTCGTTATTGTCGAGATAAAAAATCTGACCGATAGTGACGGCCAGTGTTTCATGACCGATAGAGTTGAAACGTCGATGATTTAAGTAAAGCGATACTTGTTCAGTATCCGCTAAATAGTCGTAACCACTGCGTGGTGAGCTTGCCAATAACTGATCGATAGTCAAGCTCATTAATTCACTGTCTAAGCCGCCGTTAAATACAGTGCTGTGTGGATAGTTTTCGTCGGCGTCGCGATACTGGTAAAGCAGTCCGGGTGATAAGAGCTTCCTACCGTCATTATTTTCAAGCAGTAGATCTAATTTAACTGCTGCTTGTGGTGCGGTGCTAGTGAATTTTTCTGGACCGCTATTAACCCCTATAAGATCATCAAATTTGATCTTATAGCTTAGATGTTGGACGCCAATCGAAGGGCGAAGGCGGATGCCAGACCATTGCATAGGGAAATCAATATTGAGTTCACCAAAGCGGCGATGAACGTCAGCGTATTGTTTTTGTTCAAAGTGGCTTTCTTGCCAGCGACCTCTTGCGCCAAGGCTGAAAGGCCCAGTGGGCGACTGAAAAGCAAGGTACCACTCCGGTATTTTTTCCAGCAGCGTGGCATTCGTCTGCTGGTCATCTAATAAAGATTGGTAGTGTTGAAGTTTAACCCCCGCTGAAAATTGGTCGCCGTAAAAGTTCAGTTCTGCGCGTTGATGTAAATGGCTGCGGCGACTACTGCTAAGGCTGAAATTATTTAGGTCACGTAAGTAGTCACTGTCGCTGCTACGAATCACATCAATTTCACTCACGACATGCTTGCCCCATTGGCCTTGTTCTTGAATGTTGAGCAGCCAGCGATTGGCGTCGACTTGTGGGTTACCGTTGTTGGCTTGCTGTTGGGCATAAACCGGATCGTGATCGAGGTAGGCTACATCAATATTCCAACGATCGAATCGATTCAGCCAGCGTGCCGAAGCTTGAGTAACATAGCCGCGTTTAGCGTGGTAGCG
Source organism: uncultured Cellvibrionales bacterium (assembly GCA_937897785.1). GTDB lineage: Bacteria > Pseudomonadota > Gammaproteobacteria > Pseudomonadales > UBA7434 > UBA7434. Next base: position 1,672 of record CALCNB010000381.1, read on the forward strand.
CGGCGAAAATGTTGCATCTAATTGTGGCGCAATATTAAAGTAGTAGGGGATCGCCAGATCAAAGCCGCTGCTGCTATTGGATATATCCGGGAATAACAATCCCGATTGACGTGCATTGCCAATCGGAAATTGAACGTAGGGAAAATAAAATACCGGTAGTCCATGAATTGAAATTTTTGCCTGTTTGGCGCGTCCTTGGCCCTCTTCGCTATCTAACGTTAAATGCTCGGCGCTTAGTAGCCATAACTGATTACCCGGTTGGCATCGGGTGAAGTTACCTTGCTCAACCGTTAAGCGGTGATCGCTTGAGCGGCTAATAGATTTTGCCTCACCGCGGAGGTGGCGCTGATGCAGCACGTAATTGGCCTCTTGCATAAGTGTGCTTTGCTGGTCGATCTTAAACAGCGCTGATGCACTGCCAAAGGCGGCGGCGGGCGTGCGGATAACCACATTGTCAGTTAAAACTAACTGTTGTTGCTCGGCATCGTAGCTGGCCTCTTCTGCTTGCAATGACATATTGCCCTGCTGAATCAAAACATTGCCG
>CALCNB010000382.1 GCA_937897785.1 uncultured Cellvibrionales bacterium
TTATTAGTCTCGTTAATACTATTGGCCGCCGCATGCAAATGCTGTTGGTGGGTTTGCCAGCGACGCGTGATGTGTTGAATAAATTTACTTGACCATGCATGTGAGGCTTCATTGCGTTCGCGCCAGTAAAAAACAAATTCGTCTACATTGGCTTGAATGAATTGAGCAGCGACACCTTGTTGCTGCAATTGTGCGATAACTGCCGCATCTGGCCGCCATTGTTCGGGAATACGTTGTGCGCCTAAGCTTGAGGGTGAAGCGGTTTTTATGGGAGTAGACGTTGGATTGAGCTGTTGGTTAACGGCCAGCTCAATAATCTGCTGTTCATCATTGGGCATTTTGTCGACCAATAAAATACCCAGATCAACTAAGCTGTGCAAGATGCGACGAATAGCGGCTGGCTTCCAAAAAGGTAGTTGCTCGGCTTGTTGCGCCAGTGTGGTGCTTATCCATAGGTAGTGGTCGCGTTGCTGGCCATGACCCAGTACTGAGATGCTGTCTAAGTGCTGTAATAGAATCGCTTCTTCGAGGCCAATTGATGCCGCCAGTGACGGTGAGACGATAACGGGACGTTCTGGGATCAATGATTCACTCATGTTGATAACTTATTCAGCGAGAGTTTTTGGAAAGACATTGTAATTCTTTGCCCTCTTGTTCGCTACTACATTCTGGTCTCTAAGAGGCTTGTTCAGAAAAAAGTAGCTGCCCATCCTATGACTAGCAGTGGTATTGGTCGTGTATTTAGTGGTCAGTCAAGGGCTTAGCGTCAGTGCTGTTTTTTCTACGCTCATTGAGGTGATTTTAGGGTAAAATCATTCTATTAATGAGGACTTTTCATGGCAAAAGCAAAATCAGCCTATGTTTGTACCGACTGCGGCTCTGAGTACAGCAAATGGCAGGGTCAATGCTCTGATTGTGGGGTGTGGAATACCTTATCTGAAATTCGATTGAGTAGTGCCACCCAACGCGGTGAACGTTTAGTCGGCTATTCGGGCACTCAGAGCGAGGTGCAAACCCTCGATGCTATTGATTTAGCTAGTTTGCCTCGCCAGAGCACGGGTTTGCTTGAGTTTGACCGCGTGCTAGGTGGCGGCTTAGTGGCTGGCTCGGCGATTTTAATCGGTGGTGATCCGGGCGCCGGTAAAAGCACGGTGTTGCTGCAGGTGATGTGTGCGTTAGCGAAGCAACAAGCTGCACTGTACGTGACGGGTGAAGAATCGCCTCAGCAAGTAGCGATGCGGGCTAACCGCTTAGGCCTGCCGACCGACCAATTACAGCTCGCCACTGAAACCAATATTGAAGCCGTGATTGCTTTGGCGCAAAAAATAAAACCGGCGGTAATGGTGGTTGACTCGATTCAAGTGATGCATACCAGCGATTTACAGTCGGCACCTGGCGGTGTATCACAAGTACGTGAGTGCGCTGCCTATTTAACGCGTTTTGCAAAGCAGTCCAATACGGTGGTGTTTTTAGTCGGTCATGTGACCAAAGATGGTAGCTTAGCCGGACCTAAAGTGTTGGAGCATATGATTGATTGCTCTATTTTACTTGAGGGCTCTTCCGATAGTCGCTACAGAACCTTGCGCGGACAAAAAAATCGTTTTGGTGCCGTTAATGAGTTGGGCGTTTTCGCAATGACCGAGCAGGGCATGCGTGAGGTCAAAAATCCTTCAGCCATCTTTTTGAGTCGAGCCGATGAAGATTCACCGGGCAGTGTCGTCATGGTGTTATGGGAAGGTACGCGGCCGCTGCTGGTTGAGATTCAGGCCTTAGTCGATGAGACTCAACTTAACAATCCTCGTCGTGTTGCCGTTGGTCTAGATCAAACGCGATTATCAATGCTATTAGCCGTATTACATCGGCACGGAGGTTTGGCTGTGGGCGGCTCTGATGTTTTTGTCAATGCTGTTGGCGGCGTTAAAGTGTTAGAAACCGGCGTTGATTTAGCCTTATTGCTGGCTGTTGTATCGAGTTTTCGTGACCGTTGTTTGCCGCGTGATTTGGTGGTGTTTGGTGAGGTAGGTTTATCGGGCGAGATTCGACCCGTGACCAGTGGCCAAGAACGAATTCAAGAAGCCGCCAAGCATGGCTTTAAGCGGGCGATTGTACCGATGGCTAATGTGCCGAAGAAAAAAATCGCCGGCATGAAAGTTACCGGCGTCAGTAAATTGATTGATGCGCTAGAGCTACTTTAACTTTTTATAGCGCATTCTTTTTGGCTGTGCGTCATGCCCTTTGCGAGCAACAAAATCGGCATGATACTCGGTGTAGCTGCCCTCAAAAAATACCGCTTCAGAATCCCCCTCATAGGCCAAGATATGGGTCGCGACACGGTCTAAGAACCAGCGGTCGTGCGAGATAATCATTGCGCAACCAGGAAAATCGAGTAACGCTTCTTCCAAGGCGCGAAGCGTTTCGACATCGAGATCGTTTGACGGTTCGTCGAGCAGTAACACATTACCGCCTTGTTTTAATGTCGTAGCTAGCTGTAAACGGCCGCGTTCTCCGCCAGACAGCTCGCCGACTTTCTTCTGTTGGTCTGTGCCTTTAAAGTTGAATCGACCAATGTAGGCGCGAGATGATACTTCATAGCTACCGATTTGAATTTGTTCATGGCCGTTCGAGACGGATTCCCAAACGCTGGCATTGTTATCCATCTCGTCACGTAGCTGTTCGACGTAGGCAATATCAACGGTTTCGCCAATTTTTATTTCGCCGCTGTCGGGCTGCTCTGCGCCGGTAATCATTCTAAACAGCGTTGATTTACCGGCACCGTTACCCCCAATAATCCCGACGATAGCACCTTTCGGAACGGTAAAGCTTAGTTCATTAAGCAAGGTTCTATCACCGTATGACTTTGAGACATTATTGAGCTCAATCACTGCATCACCGAGTCGTTGACCGGGGGGTATATAAATTTCATTAGTTTCACTGCGGCTTTGAAATTCTTGCGAGCTGAGCTCATCGAAGCGTTGCAGTCGTGCCTTGCTTTTTGCGTGTCTGCCCTTGGCATTTGAACGGACCCATTCAAGTTCAGATTTGATGGTTTTTTGCCGAGAGGCTTCTTGCTTTTCTTCCATGGCAAGACGGGCTTCTTTTTGTTCTAGCCAATTGGAATAGTTGCCTTCATAAGGAATACCTCGGCCACGATCCAGTTCTAGAATCCAGCCGGCAGCATTATCTAAAAAATAGCGATCGTGGGTAATGGCGACCACTGTGCCGGCGTAATCTTCAAGAAACTGTTCTAGCCAATGGACACTTTCGGCGTCCAAATGGTTAGTGGGCTCGTCTAATAACAGCATATCGGGATTGGAAAGCAGTAAGCGACACAGCGCTACACGCCGCCGTTCGCCGCCTGAAAGCTTGCTGACATCGGCATCCCAAGGTGGCAGACGCAGTGCATCAGCTGCAACTTCCAATTTATGGTCAAGGTTATGGGCATCGCCGGCCTGCAGAATATTTTCTAAGCGTTGCTGTTCTTTGGCTAGCGCATCAAAGTCAGCATCGGGTTCGGCATAGGCGTTATACACGGCTTCTAATTTTTGCTGCGCGTCAGCAATTTCGCCTAAGCCGTCTTCGACATTGCCGCGTACGTCTTTGCTTTCATCCAGTTGCGGTTCTTGAGGCAGGTAGCCGATATTAAGTTCAGGCTGAGGCCGTGCTTCGCCTAAAAAATCATTGTCTAAGCCGGCCATGATTTTGAGTAAGCTGGATTTGCCTGAGCCATTCAGACCCAGCACGCCAATTTTAGCGCCCGGAAAAAATGACAATGAAATGTCTTTAAGTATTTCGCGTTTTGGCGGTACGATTTTACCCACGCGATTCATTGTGAAGACGTATTGAGCCATAGAGGGTGTATCCTGAAGTCGAGTTTATGCCAGCAGTTGGGCTTGATAAATCGACCTCATGATACACAAGGCTAGGAGCAAAAAAAACAACTAAAACAGATAGCTGCCGACCACGCCAATACTGTCGCCATCAATTTTTTGGCCAGGTTGACGTGTTTTATACTCAATATCGGTTAGCTTTAAGCCTACACCAAACTGGTCTGAATAGTAATAATCGGCCTGAATAATGAGACCGTTGGTATGATTGAATTTAACCGTTGCATTGTCGCTGTTGCCATCAAAGTCAATCTTAAGTTTGGGATTAAAGTGGTGAGTAATACCGCCCCCGATTCGAAACTGCTTATATCGCCAGAACGCCATGAGTTCGATGGGCTAGACAACAAAACTCGGAATAATTGTTATCTAATACTTCTCGTCTGTCATATGCGAAACCCGTAAC
>CALCNB010000383.1 GCA_937897785.1 uncultured Cellvibrionales bacterium
GGAAGCGCTCACCAGCAATCCCGACTCGGCCAGTAACTTAATCGCAAGTTGATTAATATGATGGTAGGCGTTCTCGCCACTGCGTTGATCTTTACGGCGTTTAATAAATGCCGGTGGATCCAACACTATCACATCAAAAATTAAATGTTTGCGGATTAACGACTTTAAGACATCGATGGCCGCACCTTTTAAAAATCGCATCTGAGTATCATAGCCAGCCGCTGTCGCACTCGCCTCGGCTTGAGCGAGAGCAGATCCCGAGCTATCAATACAGGTGACGCTTTCGGCACCGCTGGCCATGGCTTGAAGCCCCCAGCCACCGAGGTAACTGTAGACATCAAGCACCCGTTTCCCTTGGCAATACTTAGCCAGCAAAGCACGAGAATCGCGATGGTCGTAAAACCAACCCGTTTTCTGGCCGCCCATTACCGGCACATTAAAAGCCACGCCATTCTCAATAATTTCAACGAAATCAGGCACCTTGCCATAAACCACTTCGGTCTGAGCCGGCAACTGCTCGATCGTATTTTCTTTCTCATTGCGCAACAAGATGCCAGAGGGCTTAAGGACATCGACCAAACTACTGACAATAGCCTCAAGCACTGCCATCATCCCGGCCGTATTGACCTGCATCACCAATACATCGCCATAGCGATCGATGACTAAGCCCGGTAAGTTATCACCGTCACCGTATACCAAGCGATAATAGGGTTGTTGATAACACGCTTGCCGCCAAGCATATGCGGCCGTCACTTGCCGGCGAATAAAAGCGCCATCCAGCGGTTGCTGATCGGCGCGACTGTAGAGCCGACCACACAGCAACGCCTGCGGGTTAAAGTAACCGCTACCCAACACTAGCCCATGCGGATTGACCAAGGTGGCCTGCTGACCAGCGGCAAAGGTTTTAAATTGACTGCGCTCAATATCAATTTCATTACTGTAAACCCAGCAATGGCCTTGTTTAATTCGACGATCGGATTTGGTTTTTAACACCACCACTGGCAGTGCTGCTTCGGGCGCTTGCTTTGCATCCGTCGATTCGGTGGATTCAGGTAATTGGGACATAGCCGTTCAATCTTGCCTTGATGTAGCGGTTGAATAAGGGTTTAGATTCAGCAATAGCGCGCACCATACAGCCATTTAACCGTGAACACAAACGCGCTTTTATGCGAAAAACCATAGCCCCAAGGAGATAAATTTGCCTATAATAAGCACTATCAACACACCTCTTGATGGGTCTTCTGATGCCACCGACAACTGACAAACGCCAACAACGCGAGATAAACGGCATCGACCAATGGGTGATGGGAATCGACCGTGTGGTGCGAACGATTAGTCCAGGCAGTACCCGCAGTCATCGACCCTCGCCCGCTAAAGATATTCCATCGAGCAGCGCAGAGTCTGTTACCTTAGATGCTAAGACTAAACGCCATATTGGTGGCTTGATGCGGATTAACCACACCGGTGAAGTCTGTGCCCAGGCGCTGTATCAAGGCCAGGCCCTGACAGCAAAAACCGAGACGATTAAAACAGCCATGCAAGCATCTGCCAAAGAGGAAGAAGATCATTTAGCCTGGTGTGAAGAGCGACTCTCTCAATTAGGCAGTCGACCCAGTTATCTCAACCCTTTATTTTATGGCTTATCCTTTGGTATGGGCGCCATTGCCGGCGCTGCAGGTGATAAGTGGAGTTTAGGCTTTGTCGCCGCAACCGAAGATCAAGTTTGTCAGCACTTGCGCGATCATCTTCAACAACTGCCCGAAGATGATCTACAAACGCGGGCAATATTAGAACAAATGCTGGCTGATGAAGAGCATCACGGTGAAAAAGCCCTAGAACATGGTGGTGTCGCGTTTAACTCGCCCTCTAAAAGGCTGATGACCGGTCTCTCTAAACTGATGACCAAGACCACCTACCGAATTTAACCTCCTAGATACAGCCGGCCTCAAGCCCAAGTTCTACTCAGGGAGGACACTAACCAGTCGATATAGGTGGGTGATAGATCATTTGCACCACCGTGCCCACCGGATCTTTACAATAAAAGCTTCTTGCCCCGTCACGATGGGTGCGCGGCTCACTCAACATGCGAATATCATTAGCCAATAAAAAACTGTACCACTGATCAACCAGCTCTGGGGTGTCGAGAATAAAGCCAATATGGTCTAGCTGTTGAAAAGCCGGATCGAGATTGACGTTATCGGGCTTATTATGCAGCGCCACATTGTCATTCCCTGAACAAAGAAAAATATTGTCCTCATCGGGCTGCCACTCAATGGCCATGCCCAACAGCTCAATATAAAAAAAACAGGCCGCTTTAAAGTCAGAAACAAATAATGCCACATGCCGCATGCCCGCTGTCGGCGGCGGTCGCTGGCCTTTTACTCTCTGCTGGTCAGTCATTAGGCCGCCTCTATTCGGTAACTGTGGCTGACTTCGACACCGGCTTTTTCCATCATGATCGAGGCCGAACAATATTTTTCTGCCGAGAGACTCACTGCCCGCTTCACTTGTGCTTCCTTTAAATCGTGACCGGTGACTACAAAATTGAGATGGATACGGGTAAACACCGCTGGCACGGCATCAGCGCGGCCGGCCTCGAGCTCGGCCACACAGTTCGTGACTTGCTGGCGACCCTTTTTCAGCATCGACAGCACATCGAAGGAGGCACAACCGCCTAAACCCATCAACAACATTTCCATTGGCCTGGGACCACGATTTTCACCCCCTTGATCAGGCGGACCGTCCATCTGAACACTATGACCTGTCTCAGATTCTGCTTTAAAGCTGACCTCACCGGTCCAATGTACGCTGGCTTTCATAGTTTTCCTCATTAGCTAGGCAACTGTATTGATCGACAAATACCGTCAGCGGCGACCCTTGTTATGACTCAATATGCGGCTCGGTGACAAGCCGATAAATACCTCTCATCGAAGACAATTAAGGATGATAAGGGCCTTTATCCCAAACCGCGCCTTATTGTAACTTCAATAACTTAGCGATACAGCTGCTAATCAAGGTTATATGAAGAGTAAAAAATAGTCTATTGGTTCACAAAACAAACAGTTTTCGCTGGCTTACTGGTTATTTTGAGTAATAATCAACCCAACAACACAATAAACTTTGTTCTCAACTACACAGGTGATTAAACTATTATGCTAGCCACGACTCATAACCGCCCAACCACTGCCGCCGTAAAAGGAAGACCCTTTGTGAACGCCATTCCACTCACCCCACATATCAAAAATGCCGAGGTATTAATTGCCAATAGTCATCGGCGACGCTACACCAACAAGAGTACCATTATTTTTGCCGGTGATACCTCTGAAACTCTGTATTACTTGGTAAAGGGATCGGTCACCGTTGCTATTGAAGACGACGAAGGCAAAGAAATCATTGTTGCCTACCTTAATGATGGCGACTTTTTTGGCGAGATGGGTCTGTTTGATCAAGAAGATCCACGCAGTGCTTGGATTCGCGCTAAAAGCGACTGCGAAGTCGCCGAAATCAGTTACAGTAAATTCCACGAGCTGGTGCAAGAATACCCCGAACTGTTATTCTCGGTGAGCCAGCAAATGGCGACTCGACTCAGAAACACCACACGCAAAGTCGGCGATCTGGCCTTTTTAGATGTCACTGGTCGCGTGGCGCGCACCTTATTAGACTTGACCAAACAGCCCAATGCCATGACGCATCCCGATGGCATGCAAATCAAAATTACGCGACAAGAAATCGGTCGAATCGTCGGTTGCTCCCGCGAAATGGTCGGCCGTGTTTTGAAAGACCTGGAAGAAAAAGGACTCGTGAACGTAAAAGGGAAAACGATGGTGGTTTTCGGCACTCGCTAACCGTCAATCATCATTTAGCGCTTGATCATACTCCAGTACATTCCTGCGCAGGCTAAGGGCTTCTCACTATTGAGCAAGCCCTTTTTTATAGTTGGTCAGGATGGAAAAAACAACTCACCTAACTGCCGGCCTGGGTCTTCCGCACGCATCAACGATTCGCCAACTAAAAAAGCATTGACCTGATGTTCGCGCATAGCCGCAACATCGGCAGGGCTATGAATGCCACTCTCAGTCACAACTATCCTATCATTAGGAATATCCGCTAATAATTGGTAGGTGTTATTCAAGTCGGTGTCAAAATGATGCAAGTCGCGATTATTAATACCCACCAAGGTATTACCCAACGGTAACGATCGCATTAACTCCTCACGATTATGCACTTCAACCAATACATCCATACCGAGTTTTTGTGCGCAGGCATTAAGTTGTTCAAGCTGACGATCATTCAACGCTGCAACAATTAACAAGATACAGTCGGCGCCTAAGGTGCGTGCCTCATAAATTTGATAGGGGTCAATAATAAAATCTTTACGAATGACCGGCAAAGTACAAGCCGCACGAACTTGCTGTAAATAACTGTCTGAACCTTGAAAGAAATCAACGTCTGTCAGTACTGATAAACACGCTGCGCCGCCAAGCTGATAACTTTTGGCTATCGCTACCGGATCAAAATCTTCACGAATCACCCCCTTGCTGGGCGATGCCTTTTTAATCTCGGCAATCACGGCAGTGCCTTGCTGCTTAAGTGCAGACTGCATAGCAGTCACAAAGCCACGGCAACTATCGGCATCGGCGAGCATTCCTTCGAGTGTCTCTAGACTACGACGCGCGCTTCGATCGCTAACTTCTTCACGTTTACGATTGAGAATTTTTTTTAAAATCGTCGGTGTTACTGATTGGGTTTCTGTACTCATAAATTTTTTCTTGTTTTGATAAGCAAGCTTACGGTCATTGCTCAGTCGATTTGAGCAAACGAGTAAAATCGGCCAGTTCGGTCATTTTTTCAAAGGCCGTGCCTGCGGCAATAATATCTTGCGCCATAGTCACGCCCTGCTGCCAATCATCGGCCCGACCAGCAACATAGATGGCGGCGCCAGCATTGAGAGCGATGATATCGGCGGCCGCTTGTTGCTTCGTACTAATGGCACCTTTTGTCTGGCCCAGTACCGATTTAATTAAGTCAAAACTGGCCTCAGCATCGGCAACAGCTAAGCAGTCAATAGTGGCTGGCTCAATGCCGACTTGCGTCGGTGAAATACGGTACTCAGTGATTTCACCTTGGACTAGCTCAGCCACTAGGGTGTCAGCCGCCAAACTGATTTCATCCAGCCCATCGCTTGAATGAACAACCATCACATGGTGACTGCCTAGCTGACGTAACACCTCGGCTATCGGCCTAACTAAATCGGCCGAATACACACCCAATAATTGATTCTTAACGCCAGCTGGATTAGTAATTGGCCCTAATACATTAAACAACGTGCGAGTGGCCAATTCTTTACGTGGACCTATTGCATGTTTCATTGCACCATGATGATTTTGGGCGAACATAAAACCCACGCCCACCTGTTCAATGCAATGCGCAACCTGTTCCGCACTTATATCTAAACGCACTCCCGCCGCCTCTAACACATCGGCCGCACCGCTTGAGCTACTGACTGAACGATTGCCGTGCTTGGCAACCTGACAACCAGCGGCTGCGGCAACAAAGGTGCTGGCGGTAGACACATTAAATAATTTAGCACCATCACCACCAGTGCCGACAATATCAACCAAATGCTCACCTTCAACCTCAACCGCCGTAGCCAACTCGCGCATCACGGTTGCCGCCGCCGCTATTTCATCAACGGTTTCACCTTTCATACGTAGAGCAACGAGAAAACCGGCGATTTGTGCTGGCGTCGCGTCGCCTGTCATAATCGTGCGCATCACCTCAACCATCGCATCTTTATCGAGGTCTTGCTGCTGTATCGCCGCTTCAATGGCCTGCTGTATCTTCATTTTAATGATTCATCCCTAGGCTTGGAGAAAATTATTCAATAATTCGTGACCGCACTGACTTAAAATAGACTCAGGATGAAACTGTACGCCTTCCACTGCTAGCGTTTTATGCCGCAAGCCCATAATCTCATCGACGGTGCCGTCATCATGCTGAGTCCATGCAGTCATTTCAAAACAATCTGGCAAGCTGTCTTTATCAACCACTAAGGAGTGATAACGGGTTGCCTCAAAAGGCTGGTCTAAACCACTAAAAACACCCCCGCCATTATGATGCATCATTGACGTTTTACCGTGCATGACGGTTCGTGCACGCACCACCTTTCCACCAAAAGCTTGGCCAATACTTTGGTGGCCAAGACAAATACCCAATAGCGGAATAACACCGGCAAACTGCTCAACAACAGCCAGTGAAATACCCGCCTCGTTCGGCGTACAAGGGCCAGGAGAAATCACAATCTTGGTCGGTTTTAAATCAGCAATTTCAGCACAGCTTATTTCATCATTGCGTACCACTTTAACATCGGCACCCAGTTCACCTAAATACTGTACTACGTTATAAGTAAATGAATCGTAGTTATCAATCATTAACAGCATTACGATGATTCCTCATTCTGACTAGCCAAGGCAGCGGCACGAAACATAGCTCGGGCTTTATTCATGGTTTCTTTCCATTCAAGTCTCGGTATCGAATCGGCCACAACACCGCCGCCGGCTTGAACATTCAATACCTGATCTTTAATCACTGCTGTGCGAATAGCGATCGCTGTATCCATATTACCTTGCCAGCTAATATAACCCACTGCACCACCGTAAATACCCCGCTTAACCGGTTCCACCTCATCAATGATTTCCATCGCTCGCACCTTAGGCGCACCACTCAAAGTACCCGCAGGCAATACGGCTTTCAGCACATCAATCGCCGTTAACCCGTTGCGCACTTTAGCAGTTACGTTAGAAATCAGTTTATTCTTACCTTCGATAAAGTCTAATTTATTTAATTCATTACTCATTATATCTGTTGCTTTATTCATTAAACTACAGTGGAAAGGTGCGCTTACGGGTAGCCTTATGTTTTTAATAGTATTTTCTTTTAAAATTAATATCAACTTATCCAAATCCTCTGTTTTGCCACTTAATACAATCTGACCTTCTGAATTATCATTTGCAATTTGAACATTTAAATTTTGCTCATTATCTTTTAATATTTTTTCAATTATTTCAACTGTTGAGCCTAATACTGCAACCATCCCACCCTGTCCTTTAGGAACTGAGTTTTGCATAGCATCCCCTCTTATTCTTAAAATTTTTAAAGTATCTGAAAAATTTAGATAACCTGCGCAAGATAAAGCAGAATATTCACCCAAAGAATGTCCTGCAAAATATTTTGCTTTACTCAAATCGATATTAAATTCTTTTTTAATCACATTATAAATTGAATAGCTGATTAAAAATATTGCCGGTTGAGTATTTGCTGTTAAGTCTAAGTCCTCTTTTGGCCCTTCTAATATTAGCTTAGAGATTGAAAAATTTAGTGTATCATCAGCTACTTTAAAGAGATTTTTAACAAGATCAAACTTGTCATAGAATTCCTTTCCCATACC
>CALCNB010000384.1 GCA_937897785.1 uncultured Cellvibrionales bacterium
GAATAACCGGCCAATTTACTTTGTCAATGTAAACGGTTTTGACGCCCATCAAAATCTACTGGTTGACCATAGCTTGCTGATGGCTGAATTAAATGCCGCAGTCAAAGGTTTTCGTGATGTGCTCAGCGCACAAGGCGATTTTGATAAGGTCTTAAGTTTTGTTGGCTCAGAGTTTGGTCGTACCTTGACCCCGAACGGCAATGATGCCACTACGGGGACCGATCATGCGTGGGGCGGTCATGCCTTATTGATGGGGGGTATGGTAAATGGTGGGCAACTCTTTGGTGAGCATCCTGATTTGCAACTTGATACAGGCCTTGATGCCAGTGAAGGACGTGGGCGTTGGGTGCCTACGACGGCGACCTCACAGTGTGTGTCTGTGATTGCCAATTGGTTTGGGGTTAATCAAAGTGATTTGCCGCAATTATTTCCTAGTTTGATCAATTTTTCTGATCCCTTTCATGCCGATGCAAATCTGGATTTCTTTGGGTCGGGTGGCCCAGTATGATGTTCCAGCCTCTCAATATCGGTCGATGGCTGTTGTCGTTTGGTTGTTGGCTATTGTTGACATTGTATAGCCATATCACTTTGGCTGATGCGCAAAATTTCTATTACCGCGTATTGATTGATACCGATATCAATACCAGTAATGGTTGTGAGTATGACGTAGGCTCTAGCCTGACTCCCAATGTGCAGACGGGCTTTGAATATTTCCTCGAGTTGTCGATGTTGGCGCCGGGTCAGATTGATCAATACGGCATATCGGCTGATATTATCAGCTGTAATCAGGATCAGTGGGATCTTGTTGGTGCAGTTCCTATAGCGGATCAGTTGTGGTCCGCGGTGCTACAGCAGGCCCCTGCTCAAGCCGATAGTATTGAAGCGTTTATTCCCCATGAAGTGCTTGCTGGCAGCGAACAAATTCGTCTCGTTGTGCACGCGAGCAACGCATCGACGAATGCCGTTGACAGTCTTGTCACAGACGGCGCTGACCCGATTATTTTTACTCTCAAGACGACTGAAAATATCCCATTCCTTCCGACACTAGCATTATTAGTATTATTGCTGATATTGGCCTTGGTGGCGCAACGTTCACAGCTGTCCCGCACCTCGCTATTGGGCGTAATGATAGTTGTTGGCTTAACGGGTACATTCTATATCAATGAGGTTGACAGTGAATTAAACGATCATTGTACGGTTTGGGGTTGGTGTCTTGATTGGTCTGCTTATCAAGCCATTGCTATTGATCCCTCTAATGACACTGCTGACATTACTGACACCGCCGTCGATTTACAACAGTTATTTGTTGCTGAAGCGGATAACGGCGACGTTGCACTGAGAATAGAGGTCAACGACCTTTCTGACGCCTGCTTATCACTCTCACCCTGCGATATTAATGCCAGTTGCAGTAATGCGCCAACTGGCTTTGCTTGCAGCTGTAATGCTGGCTATTCAGGCGATGGCCTTAGTTGTGCTTATACCCCTAATGGTGACAGTGACGGCGATGGCATTGACGAACTGGCAGACAACTGTCCCTTGGTTGCGAATCCACAGCAAGCGGATGCTGATGAGGATGGTATTGGTGATGCCTGTGACAGTACGCCTTATCCTGCCGTGTCAATCAATGTTGTTAATAGTCTGGCGATTGAAAAAAGCCAACAACTCGCGCAGTTTACAGTGAGTCGCGCGTCGGGTTCTGCACCGTTAAGTATTGATTATACGCTTGCGGGTAATTCCGACATCACCAAAGGCTCAGCCAGTCCTAGCGATTATCAGCTGCGGTATGCCGATGGCACGGCAGTCGGGCAAACGCTATTTTTATCAGCTGGGCAGAGCAGTCGCACCGTGAGTTTGCATCCAGTGCTAGATAGCTTGCACGAGGTGCCTGAAACTTTGCGACTGAACCTGACTAATGGCGCCGACTATGCGATATCGAATAATAACTCTGTGAGTCTAGTGATTAGTGATGCCAGTAATGCTAGCGCCAATGCCAAAGTCTTTTTTGGGGTGTTTTTGCCGCAGGGCAATGCAGTCACGTCTGGTTCGGGTTTATTAAGTTTGATTCTCGATGGCGACAATGATAACGCTTCACTTAATTATAACTTTTCAAATTTAACGGCGGTACAAACTGACCAGCATATTCACTTAGCCCCTTCAGGTACGGTGATCAAGGATGTCAATGCAACCGGCAGTGTTTATGATTTTGAATGGGATTTAGCACCAGGGGGTATTTTTTCAACCGAGCAAGCCATGCTCGATGCTTTATTTAACGGTGAGTTTTACTTAAATATTCACACGGCGACATATCCTGCCGGCGAGATATCCGCCACCTTCATTTATGACGCGGGAGTCGAGCCGCCCGAACAAACGGAGTTAACGGCTGACGATGTTGACCGCGATATCATTCGGTTTTTAATGCAAGCGACCTTTGGTGCGACACCTGAGCAATACTCGAGTTTGCGGAGTCAAATAGCCACCGATGGCAGTAACCGTATGCAAGTTTACAGTGACTGGATCGATCAGCAGGTACAAGTGCCGCAAACCAGTATGTACGATTTGATGGAAAATACCGTACCACTGTTTAATGATGGCCCGCAAACGATGATGTACGGTACATATGAGCCGACGTATCATCTACGTCGTGATTCCTTTTGGCCGATTGCTGTCTACGGTAAAGATCAATTACGGCAGCGTATGGCCTTTGCCTTGAGCCAAATACTGGTCATTGGCGATGATCAAGCAACGATTCGTAAAGGCCATAGAGGCGCTGCACATTATTGGGATGAGTTGGCCAGTAATGCCTTTGGCTTTTACAACGATACCTTGCTGGATGTCAGTCTACATCCCATCATGGGTACCTGGTTGAGTCATTTACGCAATGAAAAAGCAGACGACGAACTTGGCACCTTTCCCGATGAAAATTACGCCCGTGAAGTCATGCAGCTGTTTAGTTTTGGTTTAGTGCATCGAGCTAAAAATGGCAATATTCTTTTGGGACCTGACAACTTACCGATCTCTACCTATGACAATGAGGTGATTCGAGAGATGGCGCGAGTCTTTACTGGGCTTGGCTTTAGCTATATTACTGATAATGGCGTTAAAACCGTTAATGGCTGGTTTTATCGCGGTGATCTGGCTTATATTGAGCAGCACCGTTGGACGAATCCGATGAAGTTTTTTTCTGCCAAGCACGATTACGGCGCCAAAACGTTGTTTAGTGATAATGGCGCGCCGATTGTGATACCAGCCAGTTCAAATGCA
>CALCNB010000385.1 GCA_937897785.1 uncultured Cellvibrionales bacterium
ATCAAACTTCGCCAACGCCTATGGGATGGCGTAAAAGATATGGAAGCAGTTTACCTCAATGGCCATCCTGAGTATCGTTTGCCCGGTGCATTGAATGTGAGCTTTAATTTTGTTGAGGGTGAGTCGTTGATTATGGCCCTTAAAGATTTAGCGATATCATCTGGCTCGGCCTGCACATCAGCCAGCCTAGAGCCGTCTTACGTTTTGCGTGCCTTGGGGCGCAGTGATGAACTGGCTCACAGCTCGCTACGGTTTTCGGTTGGTCGTTTTACCACTGAAGAAGAGGTTGATCACGCGATTGTCCAAGTGAGGGCTGCTGTCGAAAAGCTGCGAGCGCTTTCGCCGTTGTGGGATATGTATAAAGATGGAATTGATTTAGACTCAGTACAGTGGGCGGCACACTAAATTTTTAGTATTTGACTGTAAGATAAATAGATTACGATTGAGGGTAAAAATATGGCATACGGCGAAAAAGTGTTAGATCACTATGAAAATCCTCGCAATGTCGGAAAGATGGATGTCAATGATTCATCGGTCGGTACCGGTATGGTAGGCGCGCCAGCTTGTGGCGATGTCATGCGGTTACAAATCAAAGTCGACGATAATGGTGTCATTGAAGACGCTAAGTTTAAAACCTATGGCTGTGGTTCTGCCATTGCATCTAGCTCGTTACTAACCGAGTGGGTGAAAGGTAAAACGCTTGATCAAGCGGCTGAAATAAAAAATATGGACATCGCTGAAGAGTTAGCGTTGCCGCCGGTAAAAATTCATTGCTCCGTTTTAGCCGAAGATGCAATTAAAGCTGCAATTGCTGACTTACATGAAAAATCATCTAAAAAAATAGCCTCTTAAGAATTTATTATGGCGATTACCATGACTGAAAAAGCAGCCGATCACGTTAAGCGTCAATTAGACCAACGTGGAAAAGGCATAGGTATCCGGGTCGGGGTGAAGACTACCGGATGTTCGGGTATGGCTTACGTTCTTGAATTTGTCGATGAGGCCAACTCTGAAGATGTCGTGTACCAGTATCACGGCGTTCAACTCCTAGTTGACCCCAAAAGTCTTGTTTATATTGATGGAACAGAAATGGACTTTGTTAAAGAGGGCTTGAATGAGGGGTTTGAATTTAACAACCCTAATATTGCCGGTGAGTGTGGTTGCGGCGAAAGTTTCACCGTTTAATCAACCACTCAATAGAGTCGATAGCTAATACTGTGAAGCTTGAAAAAAACTTTTTTAAATTATTTGACCTGCCTCAGCAATTTAATACAGACGCTATTGTAGTCAAGCGTCGATTTAGAGAATTGCAACGAAACTTTCATCCAGATCGCTATATTGGCAAGTCGCCACAAGAGCAGCGCCTAGCCGTTCAGCTTTCGGCGCATATTAATACTGCCTTGACCACGCTTAATGACCCTGTGTTGCGCGCCGAGCACTTACTGAGTTTGCAGGGTATTGAAATTGACCACCAGCACAGCACGATTAAAGATAATGCTTTTTTGTTTCAGCAAATGGAGTTTAGAGAGGCTTTAGAGCAGGCATCGATTGAAAAAGATATCAGCGCATTAACAGTGATATTAGCTGAGGTTGATGATGATTTTCAGGCCTGCCAAGCGAGTTTTGCCGATCAAATAACAGACTTAGAGTCGCATCAGCCATCACCGTTGGGCGATAGTTTATGTGCCGAGGTGGGTAAAATGCATTTCTATCAGAGCCTCAGTCATGAAATAAACGCCATTATTCATTCTTTATCAGCATAAGGAAATAGTCCCTTGGCGATATTACAAATTTCAGAGCCCGGTCAATCTCCGCTTCCCCATCAATTTAAAAAAG
>CALCNB010000386.1 GCA_937897785.1 uncultured Cellvibrionales bacterium
CAGCATAAGCGGCAGATCGATCAACTTTTGAAGGATCTTTGCCAGAAAAAGCACCGCCACCGTGTCGTGCCATACCGCCGTAAGTATCGACAATAATTTTTCGGCCAGTTAAACCGCAGTCACCTACCGGCCCACCAATGACAAATTTACCGGTCGGGTTGATATGGTATTGAGTGCCCTCATGCAGCCATTCACTGGGCAGCACAGGCAAAATAATATTTTCTTTTACCGCGTCACGAAGGTCATTTAATGAAATGCCTTCGTCGTGTTGTGTTGATAGCACAACAGCATCAATAGCTACCGGCACGCCATTCTCATAGCGCAAAGTCACTTGGCTTTTAGCATCCGGTCGTAGCCATGGCAGCACCTTATCTTTGCGTAGCTGTGCTTGTCGCTCAACTAAGCGGTGCGAATAAAATATCGCAGCAGGCATTAAGGTTTCAGTCTCGTTAGTAGCATAGCCAAACATCAGACCTTGATCGCCTGCCCCTTGATCCTCAGGCTTAGCGCGATCGACTCCTTGATTAATGTCGGGTGATTGTTTGCCAATGGCGTTTAAAACCGCACAGCTTTCGCCATCAAAGCCAACCTCCGAACCGTTGTAGCCAATATCCACAATTACCTTGCGAATAATGTCTTCAAGGTCGACGTAGCAGCTAGTGGTGACCTCGCCAGCGACTACGGCCATGCCGGTTTTAACTAGGGTCTCTACAGCAACACGCGCATCTTTATCTCGGACGATAATTGCATCCAATACGGCATCTGATATTTGGTCGGCCATTTTATCGGGATGTCCCTCAGATACGGATTCTGAAGTAAAAACGCTGTATTCACTCATAACACTTATTCCTTCGCTATTCTGATCGATGCCCGTGGTTAAGGGCTGGTTGGTTTAACAGTGGCTTTGATATAACTTAGCATTTGAATACGAAAACCATTTCGCAAAGCGGTATAGCTACTGGGTCCTTTTATCAAATGTGCGGCCGAAGCCCATTGGTCGATTTGCATTTCATCAAAACCTAGCCAGACATCGCCAGCAGCTTCGCGGACCCATTCTTGATCGTGCTGGCAAAGTTCAGAGATAAGAAACACGCCATCACTGGCAAGCACTTGAGCGATGTCTTGGATCATGGCTTGTGGTTCTGTGTTGTGATGGAGCACCATATTGGCGACTACACAATCGGCTTTACGAGCGCCAAAGCTATCTGATCGCTGACCAATTTCCTCATCGAGTTGTACTAAGGTGCGGGTATCCCCATGTACAAAGCCAACTTTTTTAATGCCTTGTCGGTGTGCAGTATCGCGGCATTTGGCCAGCATGGGCTCGGCGTTATCGAGCGCGATCACATGATTGAAACGTTGGCTCAGGTGTTGTAAGTACGAGCCATCTCCCGGACCAATTTCAATCGCTTGTTTCTTTGCCGATTGCCGAGTGGTATCTGTTATTAACGTATCGAGAATTTCATTTAAGGTTTCGCTATAGTCTGCGATATTAACAATGAGATCTTGTTGGGCGGTAAAGCGCTGGCTATTTTCAGAGAAGAACTTGAGCGATTGTTCACCTCGGACTGCTTGAGCTCTATCGATAGCTTGTTGCAGTGATTCGCTGCGAGGCTCATCATCAATAGCTGCAAACAGCTGACTGACAATGGCGGGGTAATCACTTGCGGCCGGTAACATACGTCGGTAGAAGATAGCATTACCTTCGCGCCTTGTCGTCACTAGCTGTGCTTTGGACAGGACTTTTAAGTGGTGACTCATGGCTGACTGCTTGATGCTGAATAAGGCGCAAAGTTCCAGCACGCCATAGGACTCATGCTGGAGTGCTTGTAGTATTTCTAGCCGTAATTGGTCAGCACTGGCTTTTAGCAGGCGCTCTAAGCTGGCAAGACCGCTTGGCTTGATTTGGCTAATGGCTTGTAAGGCTTCAGACGGCATACTTGGTATCTAAGTATATGAATTTTAAAAGGCTACTATATCAAATAATTTCAATATTGAAAAGATGTATTATGAGTACTATTGCA
>CALCNB010000387.1 GCA_937897785.1 uncultured Cellvibrionales bacterium
TGGGCCGAATAAAGCTATTTTTGTGCACTCGCGAAATAAAATGCTGAAGCATTTTTTCAGTCACCTGAAAATCAGCGATCACGCCGTCTTTTAAGGGTCTTATCGCCATAATATTGCCAGGTGTTCGACCTAACATACGCTTAGCATCAGCCCCTACGGCGGCAATGGTTTTTTGCCCATTTGAGATGCGAATAGCAACTACCGAGGGCTCATCAAGAACAATGCCCTGCTCTCTCACATAAATTAAGGTATTTGCTGTCCCTAAATCGATAGAAAGGTCGTTAGAAAAGATGCCTCTAATGGTTTTTAACATAAATCCTCAGTCTCTTTTAATCGGCTCGGCCGGCGTCACTTTAACAATAAGAGTACAGCTCAAATCGGTCGAGCAACAGGTGTTGAAACAAGGTCACTATAATAACCGCTAACGCTAGAATGAAAAGCTTTTTTAGCAAATACCGAGGGTATAAGATTATTTTTTTCTGTTTTCAATAGCTGATTTTTTACTCTCGAGTCTGGCCTGTCCCCACGACACACTTGGCTCCGCCAATCTAACAAACCATAATTCAACCCAAAGCTCTCATCGAAATCGGCCAAGTCAGTTATTTTACGGGTAACAATGAGACAATCCGCGTTTATCTCTGGCTTCCGAGCCCTATTTTTCGTTACCATAGGCAATACTTAAGTGGCGTAAGCCTTGAGTGACTGAGCAAGACCGCCAATCGACACAATCACAGTAATAATGCAGTCTTTGAGAGCATAAATGATATGAGTATCAACCCCGAACAGGTTGCTAATACAGCAAAGCTGGCCAAACTAAAAATTAATGCCGATGAAGCCAGCGAAGTCGCGGAACGGATTACGGCAATTCTCGACTTAGTCGATCAAATGCAAGCCGTTGACACCGAGTATGTCGAACCGATGGCGAATGCCCTCGATGCGGTACAAAGACTAAGGATTGATCAGGCCAACCCTAGCGAGGATGCAAAGGCTCGCCGAGCGGCCTTTCAAACCATTGCACCCGCAACGGATCAAGGACTTTATCTGGTACCCAAGGTCATCGATTAAGCTAAAATACACCTCACGCGAATAAACCATACCCGACTAATTCAAGATGGCTGCTAAGTAATGAAACCTTTACATGAACTGACGGTTGCGCAAATACAGCAACAATTAATTGAAAAAAAGTTCTCCTCGCGTGAGATCACTCAGCATTATCTCAACAGAATCGACACATTGAATAGCGATTACAATTGCTACATCACGGTTGATACAAACGGCGCACTGGCGGCGGCCGACCAAGCCGATAAAGCCATTGCTGCAGGTAGCAGCGCGCCTTTGCTAGGCGTGCCCATTGCCCATAAAGATATATTTTGTACGGAAGGGCTGACCACCACTTGCGGATCAAAAATGCTGGCCAACTTTGTTTCGCCCTACGATGCCACCGTAGTGAGCAAGATGAAAGCCGCTGGCGCCGTGATGCTAGGCAAAACCAATATGGATGAATTTGCCATGGGCTCATCCAACGAGACCAGCTTTTTTGGCCCGGTTAAAAATCCCTGGGACGTAGAGACCGTCCCGGGTGGCTCTTCGGGTGGCTCAGCTGCGGCTGTTGCGGCACAACTTGCGCCAGCCGCGACTGGCACGGATACCGGCGGCTCGATTCGCCAGCCAGCAGCACTGTGTGGCATTACTGGCATCAAGCCCACTTATGGCCGCGTCAGCCGCTATGGCATGATCGCCTTTGCTTCGAGCCTCGATCAAGCCGGACCCATGACTAAAACTGCTGAAGATGCGGCCATTTTACTCAACTCAATGTCTGGCCTCGATCATAAAGATTCCA
>CALCNB010000388.1 GCA_937897785.1 uncultured Cellvibrionales bacterium
AAGAATTTCATCTTTAGTGCCTATTAAATGCATGGCACGCACCATGTCATCTGTAACGGCCGTTATTGCTTCATTTTGCTTACCGCCAAGGTAAAGGTCTTGAATTTTATTGGCTTCTTCTTCGTAGCCAGCTCGCTCAAAATATTCTTTATAAAAATTTTTCCCCTTGGTGCCCATGCCGCCAACATAGAGCGCCATTGAGGCCTTTGTCATGAATATTTTTTCTTGTGCGCTTTGTGTGGTTTCTCCCTTATTATTTAAAAGGATCACTTGCACATTAGTGAGCAACTCAAAATCTTCCCATTTTTTTCCGTCGGTTCGTTTTTCAAAGCCGCGCTTAACATTATCGAGCACGATATCGGGTCGCTCTGGAATCATCGCCGTTAAATGCAGGCCATCACACAATTCGCCAGCCAACTCTTGGCCTTTAGGTGACATGGAGCCAAGATGAATGGGGATGGGCTGCGTTGGGTGGATCATCGATTTGAGTGGCTTACCTAAGCCTTTGGAGTGTTCGCCACGATAAGGAATGTCAAAAAATTCACCGTCGTATTCAAGCTTTTCTTCTCGCGCAAAGATTTTTTTGACAATGCTAATGTACTCACGCGACATAGTGAGTGGTTTATGCCAGGGTTTACCATGCCAGCCCTCAACGACTTGTGGACCTGATGTGCCTAAGCCTAAGACAAATCGACCGCCCGATAGTTGCTGCATCGTTAAAGCCGTCATGGCGGTATTAGCCGGTGACCTGCCAGGCATTTGCATGATTGCGGTACCCAGACGAATGGTTGAGGTATTAGCCCCGATCCATGCCAGTGGCGATACGGCATCAGAGCCCCATGATTCGGCGGTCCAGACTGAGTCAAAGCCTAATTTTTCAGCGCGATTGATACCTTCGAGGTCAAGCGTGATTTGTCGGCCAGAATAATTCAAGTTGAGACCTAGAGAGAGGGCCATAGTGATTACCTTTGCTAAATATAAAGTGAAATGAAGCCATTGTCAGTTAGTAAGTGGGTGATTATACGTTAAGGCAGCTATTTATGGATTTTTATTGCGCTGCTTTTTTACTTCTTTTACCTTAGAAGGCTTAATAGCCACAGCAGAGGTTAATCATCGGCAAGGTTAAACGCGAGATAAAATAGGTATAATTGTTTTTTTGATTGCAAAAGGAGAGAGGGTATGGCTTTTCACGGTAAAGTGGCGTTAGTCACCGGCGGCGCAAGTGGTATGGGCCGAATTGCGGCACTGCAACTAGCGGCCTTGGGCGCTAAAGTGGCAATTGTTGATTTAAACGATGATAACTTAGCCTCGGTGTCGGCAGAGCATGCAAATCTCACTCCGTTTAAGTGTGATACCAGTGATTTAGCGCAAGTCCAGCAGGTGGTTGCTGATGTAGAAGCTAACATCGGTGCAATCGATAGATTAACGCATTGTGCGGCAATTATGCCTGGCCAATCGATCAAGGATATGTCAGCAGAGGCAACCAATAAAATGATGGCCATTAATTATGGCGGCACGGTGAATATGGTCAAAACCGTTTGGCCGTTAATGGAAGCGCGTGGCAGTTGCGATATTATTATGTTTGGTTCAATGGCGGGCGATGTCTTAACACATAACTTAGGTGCTTACTCCGCGACTAAATCGGCAACCAATACTTGGGCCGAAGTCATGATTCATGAAAATAAAGCCAGCCCGATTCGCTTTATGTTAGTTTGCCCGCCCATGGTTAAGACTCCGTTAGTTGATCAGGCGATGCAAAATGGACCCGGTAGTATCAAAACGGCAGGCGATAAACAATATGTTAGTCCTGAATTTATTATTGATGCCGTTGAAAAAGCCATTGAAAAAGGTGAGTGGGTGGTGCGGCCCGGATCGGCAAAAACCATGGTTCGCCTGCGTCGTTTTTTCCCCGCTTTGTTGTGGAAAATAATGGAAAAAGCAAATGGCGTTTAAATAACGATACTCTGCGTTTTTGCATGGTTTTAAAAGCCTCATTTAGAGGCTTTTTTTATTTTTATTGATTCAAGGAGTTATCAATGCGGGTATTCACTACCGCCATTCTTATCAGTTGGACGTTAATGCTAACGACTATTTCAGTGGCCGCTGAAGACGCACATTCTGTTCGCGCAGTTGATGTTTCACAAGCGATGGGCAGTAAATTGATCCTCAGAAGCTTTACGCCGGTTGATTTTTCTCAATACAGCCCAAGTAATGCGTTTGAGTTGGTTCAGCATATCCCTGGCTTCTCTATTAGTGAGCAAGCATCAAAGCGTGGACTAGGTCAGGCCTCGGCAAATATTTTGATTAATGGGAATCGAGTTGCAGGTAAAAATAATAGCCTTGAACAAGCATTAAAACGCATACCCTTCAACACTATTCAACAAATAACGATTTATGAGGGGGCAAGTCTTGGTATGCCCGGCCTATCTGGCGAAGTTGTGGATATCGAGGTTGATAGTAGTGGTATCAATGGCACTTGGCGTTGGCACATTGAACACCGTGATCAAAATGATTTAGTTGATCCTGCTTACTGGAAAGCAAATATTGCCCTGAGTGGTAAGCACTCTACCACTAGCTGGAGTCTTGGTATTGATAATAACTACCGCCGTTTAGGACATGGCGGTCCCGAGACGGTGTTTAATGATGCGGGTAATATCAGCGAGAACCGTCAAGAGGCGGCATCTTATGATCGTGATAAACCTTCCATCGCTCTTGGTTTTGAGTTTAATCCGATTAACGGTAATACCGGCCATGTCGATATTTCTTATGAGCACTATTGGCAATCAGATCTTGAAGTTAGAAGCAGCAGTATCGCAAGTTTAGGCCAGCGCTATGAGCGAAAAGCGAAACATAAGACCATGGAGTTGAGTGGCGATTATGCTTTTGATTTGGGCTATGGTCGATTAAAGTTGATTGCATTGCATAATGAGAGCCGCCAGCAAGAGCAATCATCGCTCAAATACAGTGATTTGAATAAACCCCCTTTTCAGAGTGGGCGGCAGGATAAGTTAGGCGAAAGCATTTTACGCAGTGAGTTCAGTTGGCCGTCTGCCGATGCTGATTGGCAATGGTCACTAGAAAGTGCATACAATTTCCTAGATCGTTATCTTGACGGGGTTGATTCGAAGGTCGATGAGCTGCGCTTTGAGACCAATGTGAGTTACTCTAAGTCGCTCAATTCAGCGCTAGGTTTACAGCTATCCTTGGGCGTAGAAAAATCTGAAATCAGTCAGTCGGGCAATATTGAACAAAATAGAAATTTCACTCGTGCCAAAGGATTATTGGGCATAACGTATGCGGCCAGTGATCTGACTAATCTTTATGTTGGTGTTTCTCGCAAGGTCGGCCAGCTTAAATTTTCTGATTTTTTACAAACCGTCGATCTTATCGATTCTAATAGTAATAACAGCAATCCTGATCTGGTTCCACAGCAAGCTTGGCAGTTAGAGTTTAAGCTTGAACAAAGTCTGAAATCCTGGGGCGCCGCTAGTATTATCTTAAGGGCCGAAGATATCGAGGATATTGTTGAACGTGTAGCTGTATACGATGAATCAGGGACTGGGAGGGATGCAGTTGGCAACATTGATAGCGCAAAACGTTATTCTGGCCTGCTGAATGCGACGTTTGAATTAAGCCCTTTGGGTTTTTCTGGCGCGCGCTTGATGATCGACTCGCAGTATAACCGTAGTCGCTTAAAAGACCCTTTGACCAATGCTTATAGACGATTAGGCGATGAAATCATTAATAAAGTCGATGCTGAGTTGCGGCAAGATATACCACAAACAGCTATCGCTTGGGGGATAACCTTTGAACAGAATCACTTTGAGCCCGAGTACCTTTATAGTCAAATTATCACTAAGCGAGAGCAAAGGAATCTTGTCGTCGCTTATATCGAGCACAGTAATGTTTGGGGCTTGAAAGCCCGCTTTTCACTGCGTAATATTTTAGATCGCGTCGACCATCAAACGACGCGTAATTATGATTCTGAAGGGCGTGTAGGCGAATTGAAGAATGAGGAGCGCAGGGCACGTGATTTCGGATTGATGTATTTGCTCACATTATCAGGAAGCCTCTAAGCTTTCATTTTTCTGCTCATCTTGCTGCCGGCGTTTTAATATCCCTGACGAGATGCACAGTAGCCCACACAAACTGGGTATTAGCCAGTAGCCATATCGAGTCCAAGGCGTTTTGCCGCTAACGGTGAAGAATTCGCCGCTCACCACGGTCTGTTCAAATTGTTTCGAGCGCTGGTTGATATTGCCACTAGGATCAATAATGGCCGTTACGCCATTGCCGGTACTGCGTAATACATACTGTTGATTCTCTATGGCTCGCATCTGTGCCATTTGTAAATGCTGCAGCGGGCCAATTGAGCGACCAAACCAACTGTCATTACTCACCGTCATTAACACCTGACTGTTTGCGGCGGCTTTGGCGGTAAAGCTGGGATAAACCACTTCATAACAGATTAATGGTTGAGCGCGCCAGCCATTGATCCCGAGTGGTGACTGTTTTGGATCGCCGGCACTCATCGCGGCAACCGGTAGATCAAAAAATGCGAGCAGGTTACCCAGTACATTCACGAAAGGAATGTATTCACCAAAGGGTACGAGCTTTTGTTTTTGGTAGCTGCCTTCCCCAGCGCCGAGTGCGATCAGGCTGTTGTAGCGTGAGCCACTGTTTAGATCGCGCGTTGGAATCCCAGTTATCAATGCGCTTTGGCTACTATTAGCGCGATCATTCAGTGTGTCTAGCAACGCTAAAGCGCGGTCATGAAAAATAGTGATTGCGGCTTCGGGCCAGATGATCACGTCACTGCTTTGCCAATGGGGCTCGGTCAGTCGTAAATACAACGCTAAATGTTGTTGGCGATACCTGCGTTGCCATTTATCGTGTTGCGATATGTTGGCTTGTACCATGCTAACCGTCATTGCTGGATCATTCTTTTCAGTCCAACTCGGAAATGCAACCGCGACAGGTAGTAGCCAGATAATCAGCAAGCTGATTGAGACTGTCGCTGTTTTTTGAGTTTTGTTTGTCTTTGCTGAGTCTGAGGAATTCTGCTGGATGAATCGCCCCCCCAGCGCGGCTATTTGCGCACCGCTAGCGACGATAATAAAACTAATACCATAGACGCCAACCAGTGATGCCCAGGGACTGAGAATCGATTCGGTTTGGCTGTAACCAACAAATAACCAAGGGAATCCGGTGAACAACCAACTCCTTAACCATTCGCCCAGCACCCAGATTGAAGCGAACAGCAGTACCGGTAACGACGAGCCATAGGAAGTTTTATTGTTGTTTATAGTGGTGAATGTAAAGCCGTTCAATACCCAGGCATAGAAACCCCAAGTCAGCGCGCAAAATAATGCTAAACAAGCGCAAAATAACGCCGTGAGAAAGGCCGCCATGGCCGCCGAAGTATAAGCAAAGTCATGAATACTGACGTAAACCCACGAAGCACCACTGCCAAATAAACCTAGACCAAACAGCCAGCCGAAAATCGCCGCTTGGCGAATATTCTTTCCTTGCATAAGCAGAAACAGGCAGCCCGCAGACAGTACGCCTAAGGGCCAGTAATGAAAGGGCGCTAAAGAGAGGGTTATCCCAATGCCACTGGCTATTGAGATAAAGGTTGATCCAATTAATGTATCCAGTCGTTTTGAAATTGCTGGCACGAAATAGGCTCGCTTTACTCTGGGTCGGGCTTGGTCGATTCGGAATCACTTTCAAGTGTAACTCTCACTGAATAAAGCCGTCGGTTGTCGGCATGAGTAACATGAAAGGTTAGATTGTTAGTATTAATCGTTTCATTTCTTTTAGGTAGACGACCAAAAAGATTGCTGATGATGCCACCAATAGTATCAAACTCTTCGTCGCTAAAATTTGTATGAAAAAAATCATTAAATGTACTAATGGGTGTTAATGCTTGCACCATAAAATTGGATTGCGATATTTGTCTTATTTGAGTGTCAACTGTTGGATCATGCTCGTCTTCAATTTCACCAACGATTTCTTCTAAAACGTCTTCGATGGTTACCAGTCCTGACAGCGTGCCATATTCATCGATAACGAGTGCCATATGATTGCGGTCTTCACGGAATTGCTTAAGCAATATATTTAATCGCTTACTTTCAGGCACAAGTACCACAGGTCTCAGCAGATCAATAATGATTTTTTGGCTTTGATCAGTATCGGTCAATAGTTGGCTCTTGGAATCATAGCTGTAGAGTAACGGCAGTAAGTCTTTCACCAATAAAATACCCAATAACTCATCGATATTTTCACCAACAACCGGATAGCGTGAGTGAGATGTTTCTATGATTTTTTTGAGGTTCTCTTGCAAGCTTTCATCGGCTCTGAGAACATTCATTTGGGTTCTGGGTATCATGATGTCACGAGTGTGCATCACAGAGAATTCAAGTGCTCCAGCAATCATCCGCTGAGCATCTTCATCAATCACTTCATTCTCACTGGATGCCTCTACCATGGCTACC
>CALCNB010000389.1 GCA_937897785.1 uncultured Cellvibrionales bacterium
ATAATTTTGCTGTAGCCACTGCCTTGATTGCGCGATGGCCTGCTGATGCGCGCAAATCTTAGTAATCTTGGCAGGATCAGCCGAGGGCTTAATCAATAAATGTAATACGATCGGCAGCACCAACTCACCGCAAATTTTGAGTGACGAATTAATGAAGTTATCGAGCGTATGGGTGACCATACCTTCGGTTGAGTTCTCAACCGGCACCACGCCATAATCACAGACTTTTTTCTCAACCGAATCAAACACTGCAGAAATGTTGGCAACCGGATGAGTCAGCACAGCATGACCAAAATGTTTCAGCGCAGCAGCTTGAGTAAAAGTGCCTGCCGGGCCTAAATAGGCAACATCCATCGGCTTTTCTAATGCCAAACAAACAGACATTACTTCTCTAAAAATTCGCGCCACGTCTTTACCGTCTAGTGGACCTTCATTGCGCTCAATGACTTTTCGAAGCACCTGAGCCTCACGTTCAGGTCGATAAAACAAACTGGCATTACTTTGCTTAGGATCAAGATCGCGCAACTTAACGCTAGCCACTCGCTGGGCGCAATCGGCCCGCTGATTCAATAACAGCTGTAGCTGCTGATCGATTTGATCGATCTCAGCCCGCAAATTTTCTAAACTATCGACGTTTTCTTTACTCATGATATCAACACGCAAGGCTATCGCTAATTAAAAAAACCAACTATCCATTCTGTTTGGCAAAATCCGCCATAAACGCCACTAAGGCATCAACTGCTGCCTCAGACACTGCATTATAAATTGACGCTCGCATACCACCAACCGAACGATGGCCTTTCAAATTAAGCAAGCCAGCTTCTTCCGACTGTTTTAAGAATAACTTATCGAGCGCATCATCAGCCAGGGTAAACGGCACGTTCATTGATGAGCGACTCACCGGCTCAACTGGGTTGGCATAAAAATCGTTAGTATCTATAAACTCGTATAACTTGCTCGCTTTTCGCTGATTCATTTCAGCTATTGCCGTCAAACCACCCATTTGTTTAATCCATTTAAATACTAGGCCAGCCATATACCAGCCATAAGCAGGCGGCGTATTAGACATGGAGCCTGCGTCAGCATGTACCTGATAATTAAGCATTGAGGGCGTCATAGCACTGGCATTACCCAGTAAGTCTTTTCGAACTATTACAATGGTTAGGCCAGATGGACCGATATTTTTTTGGGCGCCGGCATAAATAACGCCAAACTTATCGACCTCAATAGGTCGCGACAATATCGTGGAAGACATATCGGCAACCACAGGCATTGATACTTCTGGCGTCCAAAAAAACTCAACCCCGCCAATAGTTTCATTAGGCGTGTAATGCAGATACGCCGCATCTTTATCAATATTCCAACTATCAAAAGCCGGTATAGATGAAAAATTATCAGCCTCACTACTAGCAACCACATTCACATCGCAGTATCGACCCGCCTCCTTAATAGCCTTTTTTGACCACTGACCGGTATTGACGTAATTTGCTCGCGACTTACCGTTTAACAAATTTAATGGCACTGCAGAGAACTGCTGGCTAGCGCCACCTTGTAAAAACAATACCGCATAGTCGTCTGAAACACCCATTATGTCTCGTAAATCAGCTTCCGCCGCCTCGGCAATGCCGACAAACTCGCTACTGCGATGGCTCATCTCCATCACCGACAAACCTTTTTGCTGCCAATCGAGCAATTCATTTTGTGCTTGTAATAAAACAGCCTCGGGTAATGCAGCCGGGCCTGCACAAAAATTATAAAGACGATTCATTGACCACTACTCTCCAATTAAAATTTAACGCTAATAAAACTACAAAGGACCAGCATTAATCCGTTTGATTAGCATCTGTATCTTTACTGACGCTAGCATCTTTAGAGTCCACCCCATCAACAGCACCATTCTCACCATCAAGATCGTCTTCTGGCTCATCAATGCGCGCAACATTCACTAACAACTCGCCTTCTTTAAGACGAATAACTCTAACGCCTTGCGTATTTCTTCCTAATTCAGAAATCTCGTCAGTGCGGCAGCGGACTAAAGTCCCCTGATCACTGATTAACATCATTTGTTCACCAGGGACCACCTGTATCGCACCCACTAATTGACCGTTACGATCAGAGGTTTGCATACCAATGACGCCACGGTTCCCCCTACCCTTGACTGGAAACTCGTCCATCGATGTTCGCTTACCATAACCATTTTCACTGACCGTCAGCACACGACCCTCAGGCTTAGGGATCATTAAACTAATCAGTCGCTGGCCTTCATCTAGCCGTATACCACGAACCCCTCTTGCCGTTCTACCCATTGCTCTGACCGCCGACTCCTCAAACCGAGCTGCTTTACCAGCACTGCTAATCAACACCACATCTGACTGACCATCAGTAATGGCTGTGCCAATGAGCACATCACCTTCATCTAACTCCAATGCTCGCAAGCCAACACTCCGTTGGCGAGCAAAGTCTGTTAAGGCTGTTTTCTTGACGGTACCGTTAGCCGTCGCCATAAAGATATAGTGACCCTCTGTATATTCAGCGACTGGCAAAATGGAAGTAATGCGTTCGCCTTCTTCAAGAGGCAAGAGGTTTACCACGGGTCGACCACGAGAATTTCGGCCTGCTACAGGAATCTGAAACACCTTGAGCCAGTAGACCTTGCCTACATTAGAAAAAAGTAAAATAGTATTATGCGTGTTGGCGATCAGCAGATGCTCAACAAAATCTTCATCCTTGACTGAAGTCGCAGATTTACCCATACCACCACGGCGCTGCGCTTGATAATCATCTAAAGGTTGTGATTTGGCATAGCCACCATGCGAAATAGTCACTACTCGATCTTCTTCTGAAATTAAATCTTCAACCGTTAGATCGCGCTTACTGGCAGTAATCTCAGTTCGACGCTCGTCACCAAAGTTCTGAACCAACTCAGCTAATTCTTCACGAATCACTGACAGTAAACGGTCAGGGTCACCTAAAATATCCAAATAACCTGAAATCTGCTCTAAACGTTCGCGATATTCCTCTAGTAATTTCTCATGCTCCATGCCCGTTAGACGATGCAAGCGTAATTCTAAAATTGCCTGCGCCTGTATTGGCGATAAATGATAGGCGCCATCAATCAGACCAAACTGAATAGCTAGATCTTCTGGCCTACTCGCATCTGCGCCTGTACGATCTAACATATCCATCACTGCGCCCGGCGGCCAAGGTTTAGCTATCAACTTTTCTTTTGCTTCAGCCGGGCTGGGTGAAGCTTTTATCAAGGCGATGACGGGATCAATATTGGTCAGCGCTATCGCCCAACCCTCAAGTATATGCCCTCTTTCTCGCGCTTTTCTTAACAAATATACGGTTCGACGGGTAACGACTTCGCGGCGATGCTTAATAAAACATTCTAGCGTGTCCTTAAGATTTAATAGTTTAGGCTGGCCATCAACCAAGGCAACAATATTGATACCAAAGACGCTTTCCAATGAAGTCTGTGAATAGAGGTTATTAATAACGACCTCACCTAATTCGCCTCGACGCAACTCGATAACAACTCGCATACCCTCTTTGTCAGACTCATCGCGCAATTCAGAAATGCCTTCAATCTTTTTATCTTTTACTAACTCAGCGATTTTCTCAATTAAACGTGCTTTATTCACCTGATAGGGCAACTCAGAAACAATAATCGTTTCACGCTTGGTTTTTTCGTCCACCTCTACTTCGCAGCGAGCGCGAACATAGATGCGGCCTCGACCGGTTCGATAAGCTTGAACAATGCCAGCACGACCATTAATAATGCCAGCGGTCGGAAAGTCTGGCCCTGGTAAATGCTCCATCAAGCCATCGACATCTAAGCTAGGGTCGTCAATTAACGCCAATGTTGCTTTCACCACCTCAACAATATTATGTGGCGGTATATTCGTCGCCATGCCCACGGCGATGCCCGAAGAACCATTAACCAATAAATTTGGCACGCGGGTCGGCATCACCTCTGGAATCATTTCTGTGCCATCATAGTTGGGCACATAATCAACCGTATCTTTGTCGAGATCAGCCAGCAACTCATGAGCAATTTTTGCCATGCGGATTTCGGTGTATCGCATTGCCGCTGGGGAATCACCATCAATCGAACCGAAGTTTCCTTGGCCATCCACCAACATATAGCGCAAAGAGAAAGGCTGAGCCATTCTAACAATGGTGTCGTAAACCGCAGAATCACCGTGTGGATGGTATTTACCAATCACGTCACCAACCACTCGAGCAGACTTCTTATAGCCCTTGTTCCAGTCATTATTCAGCTCGTTCA
>CALCNB010000390.1 GCA_937897785.1 uncultured Cellvibrionales bacterium
TCTTTGCAGGTTCAGCGTTTGTTGTTCAGTAGCAACTATTTCAATTGACTCGAACTCACTTAGCAACTTCATTGTGGTATTGAATTTTTTTTCTACTTTTTTAATGGATGGTGTTCTCTTGTCGTTATAGCCGACATAAAATTGTCGCCAATCTTGATTTAAAGACTCATAATTTTCGATCAATAGATTATAGCTGTTAGCTGTCTCAGAAAAGACAAAGGGTTCTAGGCGCATTATTTCTGCCTGAAGGCTAATAAGCCCCTCTAAGCCTTTGTCGATTTCTTGTTGGCTGAGGTTTTCACCTTCGCTGGTTTTTAATGCGTCTAAAACTAAAATTTGTTTTTGTTGATTTTCTAGCAATTGCCTAATAGATACTATACCCAGTTGGCTGGCAACTGCGTTTTGAAGGTTGTCGAGGCGTAGATTACGATTTTCACTACTGACCTGGTAGGTGATATTAGTTAAAGTAAATAACGCAACGATAGCAATGATAGATATTGAAAGCCTTAATCTTAGTGTTAGCCGAGGAGGGGTAAGCACAGCTTAATCTCCCTGTTTTTTATTGATGGTCAAAAGAGCATCGATTTTTTCGAGTAATAAAGGAAAGTCTATCGGTTTAGTTGTGTAGTCATTGCAGCCTGCGTCTAACGCTTTTTGTTTGTCTTCAGCCATGGCATGGGCTGTTAGAGCAATAATAGGTAGCTTTTCTGTATTAGGATTGGCGCGGATTTCCTGACAGGTCATCCAGCCATTTTTAATTGGTAAGTTCATGTCCATTAACACTAAATCAGGTATAGATTCTTGGATCATCACCAGCGCCTGTTCGCCATCACCAGCGGCATCAATTTTGAAGCCTTTCCTTTTTAGTCGTCGGGTGAGCATGTCGCGATTCATTTCATTATCTTCAACCAGTAACAATCGAGTCATTATTTTTCTCCTGCTGAGTCGAATTGCGATGGTTGGCCCGAAGTAGAGATATCGATTGATTCAACGGCACTAACATCGATGATTTCGGATACCCCCTTAGGGCGTAATTCAATTTCCCTGCCTAATTTACACGCCAGTGAGCAGGCATTGAGTGTTGACTTTGCGACTAATATCTCGCCAGGTAAGGTTTGGTCTTCAATTCTTGATGTGACGTTAACCGCATGCCCGACCACGCCGTATTTGGCGCGTTTCTTTGAGCCAATATTTCCAGCGACGACTTCACCTGTATTGATACCGATACCGATGTCGATGCTGGGAAGTCCATCTGCGATATTACGCGCATTGATTGCATCCATTTCTGCTTGCATGGCGAGGGCGCAAGCGATTGCTCTGGCGCTGTCGTCCGCTTTGGCTACTGGCGCTCCAAATAAGGCTAAGATGGCATCGCCAATAAATTCATCGACCGTGCCATCATGCGCCATGATAATCTCCGCCATGGTGCCGAGATAGTTATTAAGCACCTTGACGACTTTTTGTGGCGGCAGTGACTCGCTAATCGTGGTGAAGCCACGAATATCAGCCATTAAAATAGTCACGGTTTGAAGTTGGCCGCCCATATCTAAGCCGTCAGGCTTGTCTAGAAGTTTGGATACGATTTCAGTTGATAAGTAGCGACCAAAAGTATTTTTGATAAAGCGCTGACTTTTTTCGAGTTCGCTGCTGAGATGGCGCTCTTTGTCTACCCAGCTTTTTCGATCTAGGCCGGCATAAAGGCGAGCCTGCAATAAAACTTTATTAAAAGGTTTTTGCAGATAGTCATCAGCCCCCGCTTGAATACAACGGATGACTTCCTCTTGATCACTCATGCCTGAAATGACAATCACGGGTATAGCACGCCAAAGTTGTGAAGCTTTTAAGTCAGCCAAGACTTGGTGGCCGCTCACTTCAGGCATAATAAGATCGAGTAAAATTAAATCGATATCATTGTTCTGTAGTACTTCGTAAGCTTGCTCGGCTTTTTCGCAGGCAAAGGGTTGCATGCCTAATTGCTGAATATGACGACTTAGCAATTCTCTGTTAGCGGGTTCATCATCAAGAATGAGAATATGGCCACGGTACTCTTGCTGGGGTTTAAGTGAATGAATGAGACTAGGTTTACTGTCATCTCGCTTGATCGGCGTTCTCTCTAGGGTTGAAATCGTTTTTGCCGACCAAAGCATAATCTTATCGAGCAGATTGCTCAGTGAGGCACTCGGTGATTCAACCGTGTCTTTGATCAGTTCTGCATAGCCTTTGGTAATACCAATGGCATTACGAATATCGTGACGTGTTTCGGCGTTGTCGATGTTATTTAAAGCGATGCCCTGAAGGTTTAGGCTGTCTAGTTTAGAAACACTTAGTTCAAGTGCTTCATAGAGTCGGCCTAAATCGTCTTTTAATAGATCATCCAGCTTATTTTTGACCAACAATTGACCTACTTTTACTTGCAGGCCTTGCAGTCTAACTAGCTCGCGTGTGGGTACGCTATTAGTCATTCTCTATCACTCGAGAGTTGTTTTAAGCACAGTCTTATTTGGTTCCTCATTATCATTATAACGTGATCTTTGCTCTGTATAAGATTTATTTGCCGAGCCCAAGCAATATCTTTTCTTTTTTTTATGATTTGATCGGTCCGATGATGGTTTTTTTTGCAAAAATTCGCATAGATATCTGATAAAAACCGTATTTAATTTATTCCAACCAATTAAATCAATTTATTTACTCTGTTTTATCGTTA
>CALCNB010000391.1 GCA_937897785.1 uncultured Cellvibrionales bacterium
TAAATAATTCACCGTTAGTACATTGGTAAAAAGCAGTTAAGGGATTGATCACACAGTTAACTAATGCTTTTTGCCAGATTCTTTCTTCGATATTATCAACCATTGAGGTGTTTAAGAAAAGGTTCGCTAGCTCAAGACCGGCAAGCGGCTGTAAAGCTTGAACTGAGCTGTCAGTAGCACTCAGTTTGTCTGCTTCGTAACAGCCTACATAAGTATGGCCTTTGCCTGTGTGCTTGACTTTAAACGGTTGATCTAATCGTGCGCCATCTGAGCAAACTCCTTGGAGTAATTGTCGGCCATTCTTATCATCGCCAGGTTCACTTTCGCCTTCACTCTGATATTGTAACGTAGCAAGTAATGCTTTATGAATGCCGAGTCCGTTACTGAGACACAGTACTTTCGCCGAGTGTGAAAGTTGCGATAAAATAGGGTTCAATGCGACAAGCGCATCTTGAGCTTTAGTCGCAATGATTAGGTGCGAGATGGTTCGGTTTTCGCGGCAGAGCTGTTTTTGCTCAAGTATTTCAACAGTAAATCTTTGTTTCGCTTTGTCATTAAAGAGCGCGCTGTATTCGACCGTTTGATCACAAGTTGCCAAATCATGGTTGCTCTGAGATTTGACTAACAAAGTCACCTCGCAACCAGCCTCACGAAGGGCGCAGGCCCATAAGCAGCCGATAGCGCCTGCGCCGATAATATACCAATGTTTTGGCTTAAATTGATCCACTACCTGACACTCTCTTCATTGATTGACTAATTTGGCATATAGTTTTCGAGATGGCAACGCGTTAAAATCACTAAAGCTTGGAATTTAGTACTATCTATCCATTTAAATAACAATAACTGGGTTTAAATCAGTTATTCACTTATCAAATACGTCATTATCTAGCCAATATTGACGCAAGGAGTCACTAGCTTATGCCATCTTTTGATATTGTATCGGAAGTCGATTTACATCAATTGACGAATGCTGTTGATCAGGCCAACCGTATCATAGGAAATCGCTTTGATTTTAAAGGCGTTGAAGCCCGCTTTGAACGTGATCAGCGTGTGGTTAGTCTGTTTGCTGAGGCTGAATTTCAATTACAGCAGATGCTCGATATGCTGCAAAGTGCACTGCATAAATGTGATATCGATATTGCTTGTATGGATATGGGTGAGATTAGCCAAACGGGTAAGCAGTGCAAACAAGTGATCACCTTAAAGCACGGTATTGACACAGATACCTGCAAATTAATTGTAAAGAAAATAAAAAGTCAAAAATTAAAAGTGCAATCGACAATACAAAGTGAGCAAGTCCGAGTCACGGGTAAAAAAAGAGATGACTTGCAAACGGCGATTGCTTTTTTAAAGGCAGAAGATTTTAAATTGCCGCTACAGTTCTCTAACTTCAGAGATTAAATTCTTTTTAAAAAATGACACGGCGGAGTGAACTTGACAGCGAATAATGAAAGACCCATGGCGGGTGATAAATATGTTCGAGGCTTACATTATCCTTTAGGTGTTGATTGGGCGCCGGAAACTTTAACCCCTTATGAGATTGCTCAAGGGGTTTATTGGTTACGTATGGCGCTGCCAATGAAGCTTGATCATATTAATCTTTGGTTGCTTGAAGACGGCGATGGCTGGACGATCGTTGACAGCTGTATGAATTTATCGGATGCGAAAGCTATTTGGGAGCAATTATTTAACGGGTTTATGCAACGGCGGCCGGTTAAGCGCGTGATCGCCACTCATATGCATCCCGACCATATTGGTTTAGCCGGTTGGCTGTGTGAACAACATGATTGTGAATTGTGGATGTCGCGTCAGGAGTATTTAATGTGCCGTAACCTGACCAGTTATACTGGCCAAGAAGCCCCTGAAGCGGCGATTCGCTTTCTGGTCAGGGCTGGTATGGATAGCGACTATATTGAACAATACCGCCAGCGGTTTGGTTTTTTTGGTGAAATGATCTCGCCGTTACCCGACAGTTATCGTCGTCTCATCGACGGTGAAACCTTTGAAGTGAATGGCCATTATTGGCAAGTATTGACAACCAGCGGTCATTCGCCAGAGCACGTGTCTTTATACTGCCCGGGTTTAAAATGTATGATCTCAGGCGATCAAGTATTGCCGCGCATTACGCCCAATGTCAGCATTTTTCCCAATGAGCCCAATGGTGATTCATTGAAGGAATGGCTGCACGGTTTGGAGCGACTCCGTCAGATTTTGCCAGATAATCTACTGGTTTTGCCTTCTCACCAAGAGCCTTTTTATGGCGTAAGAACGCGCCTGACCCAGATTATTGAGTCACACGATGAAGGCCTCGATAAACTTTACCAAGCCTTAATTGAGCCCAAGCGAGTCATCGACTGCTTTGCTGCCTTGTTTAAAAACCCTGTCAGCAGTTCAACACTTAATCTCGCTGCCGGTGAAACGCTGGCTCACTTAAACTGCTTGATTGGCCGTAAGATGGCAACCTTTGAAGAAGATGAGCAAGGTGTTTATTGGTACCAACAAGTCCCTGAAGCAAGGCAGTTTGATTAAATGAATGGTAAAGACGTTGAGCTTAATCCTTTTTCGCCCGAGGTGATCGCATCACCTTGGGAATTTTTTGCGCAGTTGCGCGAACGAGCCCCCGTTTATGCCTTACCGAATAATGCTTATTATTTAGTGAGTCGCTATCAAGACGTTAAGGCCATAGCGCTGGATACTGAAACCTATTCATCAAATTTAGTCTCGGTCATGTTGAGTACCAATGCTGATAATGCGGCAGGAAAACCGCCAGAAATGCTTAATTTATCCGGTGGTGAAGGGCAGAAGGCTAAGGCAACGGATGTCTTGGCCATCGCCGATCCACCCCAGCATACACGCCAGCGGCGCGTGGCAAATCGAGCTTTTACCATGCGTCGAGTCGCTAATATGGAGCAACGCATTGCCGCCCTTTGCAATGAATTATTATCGGATATAAAGAGCGAGGAATTCGATTGGGTCAAGCAATTTGCGGCGCCTTTACCGTTAATTATTATTATGGAGTTAATTGGCTTTCCATTAGCTGATCGAGCAAAACTTAAACGTTGGTCTGACGCATCGGTGGCGCTACTAAGCGGTATCAATACCGCTGAAGAGTTAGTGGCGCATGGCGAACAGATTAACCAGCTAATCGCCTATCTTGCCGAACACTATGATCGAGCTTTTGAATCGCCAGGCGATAATTTATTGGGTGATTTGATTGTGGAATCAAAGTTAGATGACCAGCAATTTGGTCGCGATGAAATTGTATCCATGCTAGTGCAATTGCTTTCTGCAGGTAATGAAACGACCGCCAGTTTAGTGGGCAGTGGGATGTTAATGTTGTGCCAAGATCAGTCCTTGCAGCATGAGCTTCGTCAGAACCCAGATAAAATCACCGCATTTGTTGAAGAGGTGCTGCGGCTGGAGTCACCGTTCCATGGCCATTTTCGATTGGTGAAAAAAGACCATATTTTGCATGGTGTCGAATTAAAAGCCGGAGATCGACTGATGTTGATGTGGTCGTCGACGGGTCGAGATGCCGATCAATTTGAGTCGCCATTAACCGTTAAGCTAAACCGCCAAAAGCCAAAATCACACTTAGCCTTTGGCTATGGAATCCATCACTGTATCGGTGCTGCATTATCACGTGCTGAGGCACGAATCGCTTTTGAAACGGTCCTAGTAAATTCAAAAAACGTAGAATTAAACCCTATAGAATCAGTGTCTTATATCCCTAGTTTATTTATAAGGAGTTTAGAAAAGCTTGATATCATTTTACATAAAACATAGCCTTATAAATGCCTTTTTTGGCTAATCAATAAGCCTCTAAGTAATTGAAATTATTTATATTTATTTTTTTTAGGCCCATTATCCTATAAAAATAAATTATTTATATCAATAACTTGACAGGCAACTTTCAACTGTGTAAAGTTCGTCCTAAGTCCTGAACTAACTTGTTTGGGCTGGTGGCAATAAGATCTTCATCTCGCCACCAAAGTCGATCACCCCCTCCTTGGATCGACTGACAAAATTCTTCCTGGAAGTACAGCTACTGCCGTTTGGCTCTTGGCTATAGGAATGAATTTTTTTCAACTGGTGTTTAGGCATCATAACTTCTCAAAATTTAAACAACTTTGTTTATTCGCTTTAATTTCTATTGCGTCAGCTTCTGTGCATGCCAATTTTATTTCATTAGCCACTGAAGAAATTCGTGATCTTGAGCAGGTCGGGTTGGGTTTTATAAACGACGAGGCAACCTCAGTATTAACTAACTACACATCTAATGGGGCCACTTTTCTCACCTTCTGGTTATTTAATATTGAAGGTGAAAGTATAGGTTCAATTAAAACACCACCTGACTGGTCAGAAAACTGGACTCCCTATAATTCCTTTCAACAACGCATTATTAACCGTGATGAAAGCCCATGGAGTTTTAGCGCATCGATATCTGCAAACAACATATCGAGTCTGCCCATTAAACGATTGTCACCAGTACGTAATTCTCCTTCTACTGCAATTACTCTAGCCAAAAGTTGTTTCCAAATTGCAACTGTTGTTTTTAGTGGAGTTACGCCTGGCGCTCCTACAAATTCCAAGAGCATCTTTATTGCTCCTCTTTGCATTCTTTTGGCTTTATCCCATTCTTACTATCATAGGTATATTGACCAAAAATTGCATTTCCCTGATTCATATATCTTGAAGTACCCCAACCACTCTCAAT
>CALCNB010000392.1 GCA_937897785.1 uncultured Cellvibrionales bacterium
CTCGGGTTGTCCGCGACAATGGAACGAGAAAACCATCGTTCAGAGCGCTACACTTGGTTTCACAAAAACTTTTGGATTCCTTGGATCCAAATTCGAAGGCGCAGGCATTACAGCATCTTATACTTACGCAGATAGTGAGGTTGATAACTATATTGCTACGGACTCTAATCAAAAGTTGCCTTTAGAGGATCTATCAAAAAATAGTTATAACCTTATCGCCTTCTATGAATATCAAAAATTCTCAGCAAGGATAGCCTACAACTGGCGCTCAAGTTATCTTGATAAATCAGAAGGTAGAAATTTACAACCACAATATGAAAGAGATCGCGGGCAACTGGACTTTTCTACCAGCTACAAACTCACCAACAAGCTTAAACTTGCTTTGAATGCAATTAATGTATTGGAAGATGCAAAAGATCAACATGGCCGTTATGAAATACAAGACTTCTCAAAAAGCACCGTCGGTCGCCGCTTTACTGTAAGCCTCAGCGGTAGACTTTAAAGTGGCACAGAGAGATTTCTTATTTTAACAAAAACAATTTATAGCGATAGCTCTGGCTGTCAAGAGAATGAAATGATGTTGAAAAAAATATCCAGCGTTGCAGGAATTTTACTGGCATTGTCAGTTAGCAGCACATCGGCGGTGGCGTCAAATACCGGCACGACTGAGTTGAAAAAAGCAGCCAAACCCAACATCGTTCTTATACTAGCTGATGACATGAGCTGGTTCGATGTGGGCGCCTACCATAAGCGTTTTGACAATGTTCCGAAAAATGCTATCACTCCCAATATAGATAAAATTGCCCGCGAAGGTATGCTATTTACTCGCTCTTTCACTGCAACAGCGATGTGCGCGCCAACTCGCATGCAACTCTATACTGGTATTTATCCAGTACGCAATGGTGCATACGGTAATCATACCCGTGTATACGACGATGTAAAAAGCGCAGCGCATTACTTTAGAGAACTCGGTTATCGAGTTGGACTTTCTGGCAAAGGCCATATATTTCCAAGAAAAGCCTTTCCTTTTGAGCGTACGGGTAGAGAAAATAAAGGGGCTGAAGAAGAATCCTCATTCGGCATCGAGCAAACCCGAAAGTTTATGGCTAGAAATAACAATCAGCCTTTCTTCTTAGTTATTGCCTCAGCTAACCCTCACGGCCCATGGAATCGAGGTGACTCAAGTCTTTATCCGACTAATGAGCTAGAACTCCCGGTTTTCTTAAATGATACGCCCGGCCTTCGCTACCGTTTATCAAAATACTTAGCAGAAGTCTCTGATCTAGATCGCGAGGTGGGCCTAATCGATGCTGAGATAGATAAGCTTGGCATCAAAAACGACACTATTTTTATCTTTACTAGCGAGCAAGGCAGCAGTTTACCCTTTGGCAAGTGGACTAACTATGATGCGGGTCTACGTAATGCCTTCATCATTCGCTGGCCAAATAAAATAGATGCCAACGTAAGCACCGACGCAATGATTGAATACGTTGACGTTGTACCGACACTGACCGATCTCGCCACTAACACCATACCTGAAAATTTAGACGGCAAAAGCTTTAAAGCAGTCTTACAGGGCAAAAAAAGCAAACATAAGACCCATGTGTTCGGCATACAAACCAGCTTAAATGTACATGAAGGTGCGCCCTATCCCATTCGATCGGTACGAGGTGAAAAATTCAAATTAATACACAATCTTATTCCAGGTAATAACTTTTCGAATGTTGTGACTAACAACAGTTGGTTTAAAGAAGAACTTGCTACAGAAAAAAAAGCCGCTAACGACAACTATGCCGGCTATGTAAAACGACCTGAATTTGAACTTTATAACATTATCAAAGACCCCTTTGAACAAATTAATATCATTAATCAACCACAGTATACGCGTCAAGTTAACGGACTAAAAAAGGCATTAGCTAGATGGATGGAGCAACAAGGTGATCTTGGCATAGAAACTGAACTGTCTGTATGTGATAGAAAAGGATTTAATCATCGTGGCTGTAACTAAAAGATCATTTACATTGATTAACTACTTAATTAAAACCATATAACAGAGCTTGAAATGAAATTACTTATATCTTTGCTAGCACTCTCGCTTATCATAACGGCATGCAACATCCCTCCGTCATCAGATTACCAATACAGCGGTGCTAATGGTTTGTTTAAAAGCAATACCGAAGCGCAGGAAGCCAGCATTCATACTAATTTTTCTAAGCATTTTATGATAGGCACAGCCGTATCAGCTAAACAAATTTTAGGTAGCGACCGTTCAACACTTGATTTAGTCAAAAAAGAATTTAACGCCATCACGCCTGAAAATGTTATGAAATGGGAGTTGATTCACCCCAAGCCCAATGTTTATGAGTTCAAAGCCGCAGATGCCTTAGTCGATTTCGCTGAACAGAACGACATCTTTCTGGTTGGTCATACACTGGTCTGGCACCATATGACACCCGATTGGATATTCAAAGATGACGCTGGTAAATATGTTTCCCGGGAAGTGTTACTCGGCCGACTTGAGGAGCATATCAATGCAGTCGCTGGTCGCTATAAAAACCGGGTCGATGCTTGGGATGTTGTCAATGAAGCGTTAAATGATGATGGCAGCTTGCGAGAATCGAATTGGCTGAAAATTATTGGTGAAGATTATATTGAAATAGCTTTTGAAATGGCGGCAAAAGCCGCACCCAATGCAAAGCTCTATTACAACGATTACAGCTT
>CALCNB010000393.1 GCA_937897785.1 uncultured Cellvibrionales bacterium
CTGCGATTTAAATGAGAATTTTTATTAATCAAGAGCTTGAGCAGATTGAGCTTTTTTTAGATGGTAGCGTGGAGTTACTTGCAACCGGTGGTCGTTTGGCAGTGATTAGCTTTCATTCTCTCGAGGATAGAATTGTTAAGCGGTTTATTCGTCATCAGGTGCAGGGTGATCGTTTGCCGGCCTCAGTGCCTGTAAAAGATGAAGCGTTGAATAAGCGTATGAAGATGATTGTAAAGGCTGCTAAAGCAGATGAAAAAGAGTTACAAGAAAATATTCGAGCGAGAAGCGCTATTTTACGAGTAGCAGAAAAGTTGTAAAGGGTTCCAATAAGTAACAAGAGTGACGTTTTTAATTGTCGAATCTGGGGGGATTCAATTAGTAATGTCAATGATTAATCGATCAAAGTCCTATCTTCAGGCGATTGCTATTTTGCTGGTGTTAGTCACTGTGACAGCCTTAGCTGTGGTTTACAGTAGTTTTAACACTCGCCAACTATTTATTCAGTTGCAGGCACTTCAGGCGAAAGCCGCTGCACAGCAGGTCACTCAGGGTCGCTTGTTACTTGAAAGCAGCGCTTGGTCGTCTTTATCATCTATTGAGAATGCTGCGCGTAATCAGCTGTCGATGCGTGAGCCTTCTGCTCAGCAATTAGTCGTGGCTACTATTGATGCTAGGACTGCTCACTGATGGCGTATAAAAATCGCCTTGATAAATGGTCATGGCGGGTCTACCCCTTATGGTTGATATTACTCATTGCTTTATTCGCGATTATTTTTCGTCTTGCTCAGCTTCAGTTATTTGATACCGAAAACGGACGGATTTTTTTACAGCAACAAGGTGATGCTAGGGTCGTTCGCAATGAGCAGATACCGGTCAGTCGCGCAGAGATAGTTGATCGAAATGGCTATCTTTTAGCGTTTAGTTCGCCAGTAAAAACCGTGTGGGCCAATCCAAGATTGATTGATCGCGACAATTTAGCCTTAACTGAGTTGGCAAACTTACTGAGCTTGCCAGTAGCTGAAGTCGAGAAAAAATTATCATCGAAAAGTTCTTTTGTTTATCTTCGAAGACAAATGGACCCACAGCAAGCTGAGCTTGTTGCTGAAAAAAAATACCCCGGCATATTTTTAAAAACGGAATATAAGCGGTTTTATCCTGCCGGTGAGGTGGTTTCACATCTAGTTGGCTTCACTGATATTGATGAGCGAGGCCAAGAGGGTATTGAGCTGTCTTATGATGAGGTGCTGCGGTCACGGTCAGGCTTAAAGCAGGTCATGCGCAATGCTCACCATGAAAATATTAAAAATATTAAACAGTTATCGCCAGCATTTGAAGGCCAAAAGATCACGTTGTCGATCGATATGCGCCTGCAATATGTTGCTTATCGTGAATTAAAGTCTGCGGTTGCTAATCATCAGG
Source organism: uncultured Cellvibrionales bacterium (assembly GCA_937897785.1). Classification (GTDB taxonomy): domain Bacteria; phylum Pseudomonadota; class Gammaproteobacteria; order Pseudomonadales; family UBA7434; genus UBA7434. The sequence goes on from CALCNB010000393.1 coordinate 1,420, forward strand.
CGTCATCTGGATCAATTGTTATTTTAGATACTCAAACAGGTGAGGTTCTGGCCTTAGCTAATCAGCCGTCGTATAACGCCAACGATCGAAAGCAATTTATTCCTGAGCACATGCGTAACCGCGGTATCATTGATTTATACGAGCCGGGTTCAGTGGTCAAGCCTTTTACTATTATGGCTGCGCTTGAGTCAGGTGATTATGATCTTGCTTCTACAATCGATACCTCCCCAGGCAAGCTCTATATTAATAATAACTTAGTGTCTGATGAAAAGGATTACGGTGAAATTGATCTTGCGGCTATCCTAGCAAAGTCCAGTAATGTCGGAACCAGTAAAATAGCCATCGGCCTGGGTGATGATCAATTACTGAACCTGTTCGCTAAGTTAGGCTTGGGTGAGCATAGCGCTAGTGGGTTCCCTGGTGAGCAATCGGGTTATTTACCTCGTTATAAGGATGACGCCTTGTTTAAGGCGACGCTTTCCTTTGGTCACGGTTTAACAGTGAACAGCGTTCAACTGGCCAGAGCTTATGCCGTGATTGCGAATCACGGTGTTAAACAGCCAATTAGTTTACTTCGCTTAGCTGATCATCGTGATATGTCAGAAACTCATACCATCGATGTTGTTTCTTCTGCAACGGCAGATGAAGTCTTACGATTGATGCAGGGTGTCGCAGAAACAGGTGGCACAGGTATAAAAGCAGCGATTAAAGGCTACAGTGTTGCAGGTAAAACTGGCACTACCCACAAGGTAGGTGACCTAGGTTATGAAGGGAGTCGTTATCGTGCCAGCTTTGCGGGTATTGTGCCTGCTAGTTCACCACGTTTAGTAGCTGTTGTTACCATTGATGATCCTGTCGGTGATGAGTACTTTGGTGGCGATGTGGCAGCACCAGTTTTTTCCCGCGTTATGGCTTCAGCGTTACGATTAATGAATATTCCCCCAGATAGAGTGGACCAGATGGGAGTGCCTCAGCTTAAAACCGCTTCCCAGCAGGCATATGAAAAATCGAAGGCTAGCATGAAGGTTGACGATGCTCGAGTTAAACATGGAAGCGCTTAATATGAGCCATCCTTCACATCTCGGAAGGGCTTACGAGTCTCGAGTAAAGGATTTATTAATTAGCTGCCAAGCTGCTGATAATGAATTCAATGTTAACGGGATTAATATTGATAACGTTTTAGTGACAGGCCTATCGACCAATAGTCAAGATGTAGGACCGGGTGATGTATTTATTGCGCTCAACGGTTTGAATACGAGAGGTCATGATTTTATTGATCGGGCGATCGATAAAGGCGCTGTAGCTATCTTTGCAGATACAGATGGGATGTTTTCATTACGTTACCAGCTTAATAAGCAGGTATTCTTCATTCCTAATTTAGCGCTTCATTTAAGTCGAATGGCTAGCTGCTTTTACCGTGAACCGAGTCAGCAGTTATCTGTTGTGGGTATAACCGGCACTAATGGTAAGACCAGTTGCAGTCATTTTGTGGCAAGTTTGGCGAGCGGTATTGGGCGTCAAGGAGCAGTGATAGGTACTCTGGGTTATGGACCTTATCCGCATTCATCTGAACGTCCGCTCGTTGAAACTGGCTTTACCACGCCAGATGCCGTTCAGTTGCAGTCCTGCTTAGCTGATTTGCAGACGCAAGCAGTTGATTTGGTCGCGCTTGAAGTGTCATCACATGCATTGAGTCAGTGTCGCGCAGATGCAGTAGCCTTTAATGTGGCGGTATTAACTAATTTATCCAGAGATCATCTTGATTTTCATCAAGATATGCTCAGTTATGCCAAAGCTAAGCGTAAGCTTTTTTCGTTTTCTTGCCTCGATGCGGCGATAATTAATATCGACGATGAATTTGGCTTAAGTATTAGTGAGCAGCGACCCAGTCATTTAGTGTGTTTAAGCTATTCGCTAAAAAATTCAGAGGCCGATATTTATGCCTACCAAACAAACTATAAGGCTAATTCAATTGAAACCCGTGTTAAAACGCCTTATGGAGAGGGTAGCCTGCAGTTGCCCTTTGTTGGCCAATTTAATTTAAGTAATGCCTTGGCAGCCCTAGGTGCCTTGTTGGTTTCTGGCTATCCATTAAAGGATTTATTGCGCGCGTTTTCAACTGTGCCGATGATACCTGGTCGCATGGAAGTAGTTTCCTATTCTGGATTGGTGCCTGATAAGGAGCAGCCCTTAGTCGTTGTCGATTATGCACATACGCCAGAGGCATTAGAGTTGGCTTTGACGACTCTCAGAGATCACTCTGCTGGCCATGTTTGGTGTGTATTTGGCTGTGGTGGTGATCGTGACCATGGTAAGCGGGCAACGATGGGTCGAATTGCCCATCAGTTGGCAGATCAGATTATTGTCACTTCAGATAATCCTCGCAGTGAATTAGCTGAACAAATTATTGATGACATTCTCTTGGGTATTGAAGATATGCAAGGGGTTTTTGTTGAGCAAGACCGAAGCGCGGCAATCGCATTTGCCGTTCAGCATGCCACTCAAAATGACGTCATCTTAATTGCTGGAAAAGGCCATGAGAAGTTTCAGCTTATTAATAATGAAAAAATTCCCTTCAGCGATGTAGCTGTAGCCCAAAGTTTTTTACAGTTGAGGGCGTCGTTATGATGAGGGTCATAGACCTACAGACTATGGCAGATGCGACCAATGGTCAGTTGTTAGGGAATAATAGTCAGATCAATAATATTACTATCGACAGTCGAGACGTGGGTCTTGGTGATATGTTCGTGGCCGTTAAGGGTGAGCGTGACGATGGTCATAGTTTTGTCGGTATGGCGGCTCAAAAAGGTGCCATTGCTGCGTTAGTTGAACGACAGCAGGCGGTCAGTATTCCCCAATTGATTGTTCAAGATACGCGTCAAGCTCTCGTTGATATTGCCAAGCTTAATCGGCAGATGTTCAAAGGTAAGGTCTTAGCGGTTACTGGAAGCTCAGGAAAGACGACCTGTAAAAATATGTTATCGAGCATCTTATCGATTGCGGGGAATGTTTGTGCAACAAAAGGTAACTTTAATAATGAAATCGGCTTGCCGTTAACTGTTCAGGCAATCAATGATAGCCATGAGTTTGCTGTTTTAGAGATGGGCGCAGCGAAAGCGGGTGATATTGCTTTTTTAGCTGATATAGCGCAACCGTCAACGACTGCGGTGACGAATATAGGTGCCGCTCATATCGAGGGTTTTGGTAGTCTTGAAGAAACAGCATCGACTAAGGGCGCCATCTATGATGCATTGCCTGATGAAGGTTGGGCTGTCGTTAACCTAGATGATGATTTTTCTAATTTTTTTGTTCGGCGGCTAAAGGCCCAGCAAGACAATGGCCGACTTTTAAGTTGCTCAATGCGTTCGGCTGAAGCTAATTTTTTTGCCAGTGATATTCGACAAGGTGAGAGTGGATTAACTTTTACGATGAATATTAATACTGCCGCAGAACAGCAAGCTATTCCAATAGCGCTGAACTTTTTAGGCCAGCACAATATTTATAATGCCTTACTGGCTGTAGCTATGGCTAAGACGCTTGATATTACCAATGATCAGGTTACTCAGGGCCTGTCAATGACTTACCCAGAGCGTGGTCGTTTGTCTCTGTGTCAGTCAGCGAACAATCTAACCCTAATTGATGATAGCTATAATGCCAATCCTGCGTCGATGGAGGCGGCTATAGACGTGTTGACTGCTCTTTCTAAAAAGTTGAAAAAGTCAGCAATTTTGGTAGTGGGTGATATGGCGGAATTGGGTGTCGAGTCGATTGAGTTTCATCGTCATATTGGCCGTTACGCGGCAAAACAGGGTATTCAGCGTCTTTGCGCTGTTGGGGAGTACGCAGGAACTATTGTTTCTAGCTATGACCAACAACAAGGGTCAGATTCGCTACAGTTTAGCTCAAAGCAGGCGCTGGCAAAATACTTGTTATCCGATATTTGTGGGGATTCTCTAGTGCTGGTAAAGGGTTCAAGAAGCGCAGCAATGGATGAGGTTGTTGATTTATTAGCAGTGGATAAAGAGGGTAATTTTGAGGGAGTTAATGCATGTTGATTTTGTTGGCCGAGTATTTACAACAATACATCAGCGCTTTTGCCGTATTTCAGTACTTAACTTTGCGTGGCATTTTAAGTGTTATGACCGCATTGCTAATTTCATTATTAATTGGACCATGGGTGATTAGAAAATTAAATTATCATCAAGTCGGTCAATCGATAAGAGATGATGGTCCGCAAACGCATTTAGTAATAGCTGGTACATCAACAATGGG
>CALCNB010000394.1 GCA_937897785.1 uncultured Cellvibrionales bacterium
TGTGCCGTTTCCACAGTGCGATTCGCAATAACCATTCTGCTAGGCAGGCACTCAAACAGCGGCCCAATAATTCCCCTTGCTGCACCACCGGCGCCAAGAATCAATATATTGCTATTAGCCAGCCCCACGCCTAATCGATCCTCCAAGTCTCTTACCAATCCAATTCCGTCAGTATTAAAGCCATGTAGCTTAAAGTCATCATCCACTTTTATCGTATTAACAGCCATTGAAATGGTCGCATTATTATCTGCTTCAGTAAAAGCCCCATTAACGACCTGCTCGGCATCAATTGCCGAGTCAAACACACCGCGATATTTTTGCATCATTAAATGTGAACTGTTATCAATGCCGGCCATCGACTGCTCGACCATAGTTTTGCGCGTGCCGAAATAGTTCCATAAAGACGTGAGGCCATCGGCACCCAACACATACGTACTGAGCGAGGGGTCTTGGCTGACCTGAAAAGGGTTTAAGCCCGACAGTGACATTAACGGCGACACATTGCCACTGCTGTTATAACTATTGGTTAACTCGGCTAATTTACCACCCCAGCCAAATTGAAACGGTAATGAAGGCTCACTTTGAAATTGCCGCTGTTGGTCGGCATGCGAAAATAATTGCGGCGGCAAAGTCGTCGTGCCCGCTAAAAACTGATCACGCGTAGTCGGCTCATACAAATTACCCACATTGCACACCACTGACATTTCTTGCGCATTGAACATGTCCGCCATGTCGCTGCAGTCAGGGTGAAAACCAAAATCACTAAAGGTACCGCCACCATAAATTTGCGCGGGAGTACTCAAGTTTAGGGTGTGCAATTGATTGGTGGGCAGCGCCACAATGCCGCGACCGGTTTCATAATCTGTGCGCAATGTTCCACTGCGTGGCACCAACATATTAAAGGCATCGTTGCCGCCGTTAAGGAAGATAAACACCAAAGCTTTGTAATCGTTAGAGGCGTAACTTTTTGAGGCGGCTAATAAACCCGACAAACCCAGCGATTGAATCGCTGCCGCCGACCCTAAATAAGATGAGCGCTTAATGAAGTTGCGTCGTGTTAAACCTTTTAACTTCAATGGACAGTCCTTCAAGCTTTATTATTGAGTAGGTACCGATAACGCGGTCATCATCGACTTATATGCTTGATTTAATTGTAGCTTTCTCTGTGAAGATTACTTTACCAATTTACGGCTAAAATTGTATCAGACTGTATCAAAAATTGATCATTTTTGGGTGTTGATCGGTAAACAATGACGTATATAACCAATGAAAACAGCCGGTTAGAGCTTGTATGTAATACGAAGCGGTAAGTTGATACCAAAGGCGGGAATAATAAGGATCAGGTTATCAATGTTCATAGTACAATGTTAAGGGAGGAGTCAGGCTAAGTTAATAAGATTATTCTAAAACAAAACCGCTATAATCTTTTATAGCTTTTCCCTTTGCCTTTAGTCCACAGATAACATTCTTATTATCTGTAAATCTTAAATCACTTTCATCCGCATTGATAACTTTATAACTCTTATAAGTGTCGGGTAATTCATGTCTAAATACAGCACTTATGTTTCCACCCTTACTTAATATATCAAAAGCTTCTTTTATATTATCCTCATTTAAACTATATGTCAAGTGATAATTGCTAGGTAGTTGACCATTAACAAATTTCACAGCCCTCTTATAGATTTTTGTGTAGTCATAGAAAATTAGGTTAGGAAACTCTTCAAATATTCCTGTTGTTTCCCAAGGTATATCTGATGTGCCATTTAGTCGCACACATGGTATCAATTCTTTTTTCTTGGCTCTTATTATAAATAGTTTTATTTCTTTTCTTAACTGTGTTAAAAATGTGTCTCTCTCTTGCACATACCACCTTGTTTTATTT
>CALCNB010000395.1 GCA_937897785.1 uncultured Cellvibrionales bacterium
TCACGCATCATGGACGGCTCGTTCGCTATTCAAGTACTTGCACAAATTCATATGTACGGGGCTCGATCAGCTGACCAATCCAACCGAGCGATAACCGTAGAAGTACTGCCTAAAAAATTGGATGAAGAAGTCGCAGCACACATGGTCAAAGGGTTTGGCGGTGTAATGACAAAACTGACAACGGAACAAGCTGATTATATTAATGTCACTGTTGATGGGCCGTTTAAAGTTGAAAGCTACAAGTACTAAACCCAAGCTGCTGAGCGGTTTTATTTAGCCGCTCTGCGTTTATTTACCACCATTGGATATCACTATGATTAATGCTAATGCCACATCGATTAGCTTTGAATTTTTTCCGCCAAAAACCCCGCAAGGGCATGCCAAGCTAGCACAAACACGTCTTGCATTAGCGGCATTACAGCCGGAATATTTTTCAGTCACCTATGGCGCGGGAGGTTCAACACGCGATAATACAAAAAGCGTTGTCTTAGACGGTCTTAATGCGGGTTTTAATACTGCGCCTCATCTTTCTTTTGGTGGTGATGAAGCCGATACAATTATTGATTTATTGCAGGAGTATGCAACTGCAGGCGTCAATCGTCTGGTTGCTTTACGCGGTGACTTACCGTCTGGCTTTGGTGGCGGTGCACGATTAGTGCACGCAAATGAATTGGTTAGTTTTATTCGTCAACATTGCGGCGACCAATTTCATATTGCCGTTGCCGCCTACCCTGAAATCCATCCTGAAGCGACATCTTATGATACCGATATTACATTCTTAAAAAAGAAATTTGATGCCGGCGCAAATAGCGCGATCACACAATACTTTTTCAACCCTGATGCTTATGCTTACTTCATTGACCAGTGCCAATCGTCAGGTATTGAACAGCCTATTTATCCTGGCATTATGCCGATAACTAACTTTGATAATCTATTACGATTCTCAAAAAACTGCGGCGCTGAAATACCGCGCTGGCTTTGCTACCGCGCCGAGGCCTTAAAGAATAAACCTAACGAGCTAAATGCTTTTTATCTGGAATTTGTTAGCCAACTTTGCGAAAAACTTATCGCACTAGGTGCACCGGGGATACACTTTTATACCATGAATCAAGCCGAGCCCAGCATCGCTATCTGCCAGAATCTTGGCCTTCAATAACGGGTAATAAATAATGCGTCGAACACGAATCTTCACTGATAAAGCCTTGGCCGAATCAGCAACGGTTGAACTCGACGCGCGCAATAATCATTATTTAATCCATGTATTGCGTGTTAAACAAGGCCAAGCACTGCAGTTATTTAATGGTAGTGGTCGAGAGTTTAACGCCCAAGTTGATGCCTTAACACGCAAGTCGGTTCGCGTGTTAATTGCTGAAGAAGTGAATCCAACCGTTGTTGAGTCGCCACTGCATACTACCTTAGGAATTGCCATATCCAAAGGTGATCGGATGGACTGGGTGATACAAAAAGCAACTGAGCTTGGTGTCAATGTCATCCAGCCTCTAGTGAGCGAACGGGTCGATGTTAAATTGAATGCCGAGCGTCGAGTAAAAAAGTTTGCTCACTGGCAGGCAACCTTGATCAGCGCCTGCGAGCAATCAGGTCGCTGTGTATTACCGTCATTACAACCGCTTAAATCTATCGATGAATGGCTGCCAAACGATAGCAGTGACTGTAAACTGGTGCTGCGCGCTAAAGCTAACTCATTCGAGCAAGTCAAGTCTCATTTCACGTCCACGCCCCAATCAGCCAGTGTCATCATTGGGCCTGAGGGTGGTTTATCGCCAGAGGAAATTACCATAGCAGTCACACAAGGATATCATCCAGTCGGTTTTGGCTCTCGCGTATTAAGAACTGAAACTGCGCCGATAGTAGCCCTGAGCATATTGCAAGCTAGCTGGGGTGACTTCTAATCGTATCGAAAAACCGGCGCTAAAAATTAAACACATAATGTATAAAGGTAAACTGCAATGACAAATATTAAGCTCGGTGTAGTGATGGATCCAATCGAAGCGATTAATCCAAAAAAAGACAGTACACTGGCAATGCTATTAGCGGCACAACAGCGCGACTGGCAAATTTTTTATTTCTTACCGCAGCATTTGATGCTCGATCAAGGTCGGCCTAAGGGTCATGGTCGAGCCTTAACGGTCTATGACAATCTAGACCATTACCGTGAGGAGATATAACATATTTATATTCCGTACATAGTTTCCAAGTGGTATCTCTATCTCTTTTCTCATCTAAAAAAATATTAAAACTTTGTCCTTTTAATGAATCGTTCGCCAGGTATCTATCTCTATTATTTCGTTCAAACATTTGAAATTGATAATATGAAAAAGATTTATTTATCCTTTTATCAAATGATCTAGAATTTTTATATAAATATTCTAATTTATCATCTTGTTTTACTGCTGTTTGTTTTGGACCCCACCAATGATCATGTTTTTGTAATGTATGATAATCTAATCCTAAAGGTATTGGTATTATTTTAGATGTATGTTTATTTGATTCATAATTTTGTGTAAACCAACAAATAATAGATTTACTTTGTACAAAAAAT
>CALCNB010000396.1 GCA_937897785.1 uncultured Cellvibrionales bacterium
CATCTCAGGAGCAGAACCATTCATGCAGGCGTTAATTGAATTGACAGTTCATCATACAGATTTTTTTATTTTTTGCTTTGCGCTATTAGGCTTAATGGTTGGAAGTTTTTTAAACGTAGTTATTTATCGACTACCGATTATGCTTGAAAGAGAATGGCAGCTAGCCATTCAAAATACCTCAGAAAACGAAACTGAGCCAGACAGCGAGTCTACAACCTATAACTTATCCTTCCCAGGTTCTCATTGCCCAGCCTGTATGAGTAAAATCAAACCCTGGCATAATATTCCAGTAGTCAGCTTTTTACTACTTAAAGGCAGATGCGCAAACTGCAATATTTCTATTTCTTATCGCTACCCTTGCGTAGAGCTACTAACCGCTATCATCAGCGGTATCGTTGCTTGGCATTTCATGCCGTCTATTGCTCTCGTATTAGCGGCGTTAATTTTCAGCTGGTGTTTGATTGCTCTTACCGGCATCGACTACGACACTTACTTATTGCCTGATTCAATTACCTTACCACTAATTTGGCTGGGCTTAATCGTTAATTACTTTGGCGGTTTCACGACACTAGAAAGTGCTTTATGGGGGGCAGTCTTTGGCTATCTATCACTATGGAGTGTCTTTTGGTTATTTAAGCTCGCTACCGGTAAAGATGGCATGGGCTATGGCGACTTCAAACTGCTTGCCGCCATAGGCGCATGGCTTGGCTGGCAATTACTGCCTTTAATTATTTTATTATCATCACTGGTCGGCGCAGTGGTTGGTATAAGCTTAATTATTTTTAAACGCCAAGACAAAAATAAACCTATCCCGTTTGGGCCCTATCTCGCTGCAGCCAGTTGGTTAGCTTTAATATGGGGAGAGCAGCTTAATGCCAGCTATTGGCAATTAATGACCTTACTTTAAACAGTCCACAAACAAGAGCGCTGCTTTACTTTCTCGATCGCTCTATTAAATCATAGGCCGCCTGAATCTCTTGTGTTTTTTCAGTCGCCATCGCCACCATATCAGCAGGTACACCCTTTGCTATCATTTTATCGGGATGATGTTGACTCATTAACTTACGGTAGGCGCGCTTAAGCTCTTTATCACTGATGGATGAATCGACGCCCATAGCCTTATAAGCTGTCGTTAAATCGTCAATTCCGCTGGCCGATTGACCGCCAGAAAAACTACGTTGGGCTTTGAGCATCTCAACCATACGCTCAAAACTACGCATTTCAATACCTATCGATCGCGCAACTCGGCGTAAAATCGCCTCCTCACTGGCGTGAAATTCGTCATCGGCAATTGCCATTTCAACTAGAAACATTAATAAATTTTGCTTCAAGTCCGCTCTGAATCGAACCGCAGTAGAGAATTTTGATAACAGTGCTGTCATATCAAAATCAGCGGATGTGCCGTGCTTAAAATACTCAATGGCCTGTTGCCGCTTAGCGCCACTGACACCCAGCTTGCTCATCATGATCTCAGCCTGATCAATTTCATCTTGGCTAACTTTACCGTCGGCTTTTGCTATATGCCCCATGAGTGAGAAAACGGTGGTAAAGAAAATATCACCGCTCTGGCTATGAAGATCATAGCCATTTCGCAAATTAGCTTGCAAACCGCTGTTAAAAAAACCAGCAACAAAATAGCCCAATATGGCGCCAAACAATCCTCCAAACAACCAAAAACCAATGATTGCGCCCATTATCTTCGCCACAGCGATACCCCTCAAAATAAACGGCTAAGAACCAAAAAAAAAGGCCGGCATAGGCCGACCTTTTAAGTATAGAACAATTAAACTCTAAATTTAAGCGACTCACTGAAAGATTTACCCCTGCAAACTGCGATCACCGAAGGCACTTTCACCATATCAGGCAAGACCTTTTCTATCGTATCAACGTTTTTCCTATAGAGATGCCCTCTCTACGTGAGCGTGCGACTGACGTACCGCTTCTGCTTAACGAGTTGATTACTGCAATGGAGGCGGAAGGTCGTGGCTCTGTCCGATTTAATTCAGGCGCCATAGCATCGCTGTGCAGGCATAACTGGCCAGGTAATGTCAGGGAACTCGAGAATGTAATCCAACGGGCGATCGTTTTGTCAGATGATGATTTTATCGACGCGGGACACCTATTTTTCGATGAGGTAATAGATTTTGCGGCTGAGTCTCAATCACCGACTCCTATTCCCCAGGTGCCAGAACGGGAGGTGTCGGGTGGATCGAATAGAAGTTACGTCAATGATGGGCGCTCAAGCTTGCCTTCAGGGAAAAATCTTCAATCCGCGATGGACGCCAACGAGTTCCGTGTAATCGCCGAAACCTTGCGAACATGTAGAACGAGGAAAGAAGCGGCATCAGTACTCGGTATCAGCGAGAGAACGTTACGATACAAAATGGCTCGAATGAAAGAGCGTGGTTTTGAAGTTCCAAAGCGTCGTTCG
>CALCNB010000397.1 GCA_937897785.1 uncultured Cellvibrionales bacterium
CACCAGAATTAATCCATGTTTGTAGCTTGCCACGGGAATAGTCAGGAAAGACTTTAGCGGCTATTTGGTCGAACCGTAAGCCCGATAAGTCAGCGCCAATGATTGCCGTGTGTTCAATGCGCTCAGATAGAGCTGATTCTAGACTGTCATTATCTTCAGAATCGCTGCTCGCTAAATGACTGGGTTTAGTGATTTTTGTTGTTTTTGCCATGGTGTTATTTTTCATTGGCTTAAAATAGGCGAATATCGATCAGTTATGCGATAATTGATTGTATAGGCTGATTGTAACGCAATCCAGTCGTGTCGTCTTATATTGACGTAAGGGTAAATCAAACGCAGTAGAGGGTTGGGGATTAATGAGTAAATGGATCAATTATAGCTTAAGCATGTTATTGGCTACCATGCTGATGAGCTGCTCGTTGTTTGGCGATAAGGATAAAGATGAGGAGCGAGAAAATTCGAAAACTCTCACCGAAAAACAACTCTATGAGCGGGTGCAGAGCTTACTCGACAAAGAGAGTTTTGACTTAGCAGTTAAGAACCTACAACTTCTTGAGTCTAGGTTTCCGTTTGGCACCTATGCCGAGCAATCGCAGCTAGAAATTATTTATGCCTATTACCGTAACAATGAAGAGGATTCGGCGATTGCGTCGGCGGAGCGATTTATTCGCTTACATGCAAACCACCCTGAAGTTGATTACGCCTGGTATATGCGTGGTTTAGCGAACTATAGCCTCAAGCCGGGTTTGTTATCGCGCTTTTACCAGTCAGACAAGGCTCAACGTGATGTTGCCTCGGCCGAGCGTTCTTTTCGCGAATTTGAACGGTTTATACAACGTTATCCCGACAGTTTGTATGCAGCTGATGCCAGAGCTCGAATGCTTTACATTAAGTATGTGTTGGCACGTCACGAATTGGTTGTGGCGAATTACTACGTGAAGCGTAAAGCCTATACCGCCGCGGTTAACCGCGCAAAGACTGTGATTGAAAATTTTCAAGGATCTGAAGCCACGGCTGATGCCTTAGCCTTGCTGGTCTTTTGCTATCAGCAGATGGAATTATCAACATTGGCTCAGACAAATTTATTGATCTTGAAAAATAATTTCCCCAACCATCCCTCATTCGATGAAAACGGCGATTACCGCTACGGTGCTAATTATGAGTTAGATAAGCGTTCTCGTTTAAATCGATTGTCGTTTGGCTTGCTCGATGCACCTCGGGCGCCGGTGTTTGATTCCCGTGAGCGATAGCCGAGTTCACGATCGTTGAATTTATCGCTTGATTTATGAATTTTTGTCCTCATCTCTATTGTATTAGCGAGATAAAAAGGGGGCAATATCATGCGTTTCGATCGTTTAACCAAAGCGCTGCAACATGCGTTCTCAGATGCTCAGTCGCTGGCTATTAGTCATAATCACACGGCCATTGAGTCAGTCCACTTATTGCTTTCAATGCTGGATGCGTCAGAAGCGTCGATAAAGCCCTTGTTGCAGCAAAGCAAAGGCGATACCAGTCGTTTATACAATGACTTACAGCAACGATTAGTTGATTTGCCGCATTTAAATGCCGCGACTGGCGACGTATCGATTTCGCCAGATCTTGCTCGTATCATGAATTTGGCCGATAAATTTGCCCAAGATAAGGGTGACCAATTTATTTCGACGGAAGCGGTTGTTTCTGCGATGTTAGAAAATGGCTCTGATTTACAGGCAGTTTTTTTAAATGCCGGGTTCAATGCTGGACAAGTCGCCGAGGCCATCACTGGGCTACG
>CALCNB010000398.1 GCA_937897785.1 uncultured Cellvibrionales bacterium
GTGTTGCTCCCAATCGTTGCATCACCGATATAACTTAGATGATTCACCTTACTACCATCGGCTAATGTCGCATTTTTAACTTCGACGTAATTGCCGACTTTCACCTTATTGGCTAATTGCGCGCCCGGCCGAAGCCTTGCAAAAGGACCAATCTGGCAATGTTGCCCAACTTGGGCTGATTCAATCACGCTATTGGCATATATTTCAGATTCGGCACCAATAGTCGCTTCGGTAATCACACAGTTTGGTCCAATGCTAACGCCATCATCAATCTCGACATTACCAATGAACACCGTATTCACATCGATAAACACGTCTTTGCCCACCGTTAAGCTACCACGTACATCGACCCTTGCAGGGTCTGCTAAGGTCGCACCGGCTAGCATTAACCCATCAGCGACTTGCTGCTGATAGTGACGCTCAAGAAGGGCCAATTGTTGGCGATTATTGACGCCCTCAACTTCATAGAAGTGCTTGGGCTGCGGCGTATGAATACGCACGCCATCTGCTACCGCCATAGCAATAACATCAGGCAAATAATATTCTTGCTGAGCGTTATTATTTTCTACCTTAGGCAGCCATCGGCTTAAATGGGCTTGAGGAATACACATAATACCCGTATTGATTTCTGTGATTTGGCGCTGTTGTTCAGTGGCGTCTTTGTGCTCCACAATGTCAATAACTTCACTGGCCTTGTTTCTGACAATGCGACCATAGCCCGTCGGATCAGCTAAATTTGTCGTTAGCACAGCGATGCTCTCTGCATCGACCGCCGCGAGCATGCCTGTTAAGGTTTCTGGCTGGATCAAAGGCACGTCAGCATAAAGTATTAAAACTTGTGAGTCAGGACTAAGGTTTGGTAAGGCCTGCGAGACAGCATGAGCAGTACCGAGCTGTTCTGTTTGTTCAATAATATGACAGGGTTGTATGAGCGATGTTTTAACGGCATCAGCGCCATGACCCACAACAATATGCAGTTTGACGTCGTTCAAGCTCATCGCAGCATCGACAACATGGTCTAACATCGATTTGCCGCCAATCTCATGCAGTACTTTCGGCTGGCTTGACCGCATACGGCTGCCTTGGCCGGCAGCAAGAATAATAACGTCTATCATATGAACAAACCGTTTGTTTATATTCGCCTTGAATGATTCAAGGCCATTGAATTTCTGGTTGTTTTTTGGTCAAATAAAATTTTTTTCGCTATAAAAAAGGGTGGCCTATGCCACCCTTTTCGTCAATGTTTTAGTTAGCTATTTTTGCATTATCCAAGCTTCTTTTTAATCTGCTGAATCGTGCGGAGCTGAGCAACAGCTGCCGCCAGCTCTGCCGCCGCACGGGTATAATCTAACTCGGCACTCTGATTCGCCATCGCTTGCTCGGCGCGTTGCTGCGCCTCAATCGCGGCGGCCTCATCTAAATCATCGCCTCGCGCCGCAGTATCGGCCAAGACGGTTACCACATTGGGCTGAACCTCTAAAAAGCCGCCCGAAACATAAAAAACAACCTCGTCGTCATTGGCCAAAACACGCACCGGCCCAGGCTTCAGACCGGTCAATAGTGGCGAATGTCCGGCGCTGACGCCTAGATCACCCATCTCACCGGTTGCAATAACCATCTCAGCTGCGCCTGAAAAAATCGAGCCTTCTGCGCTAACAATGTCACACTGTATTGTTGCCATGGTTGTCTATCCTACCCAGCTATAACGATTTTGCTTTTTCAATGGCTTCTTCAATGCCACCGACCATATAAAACGCCTGTTCAGGCAAGTGGTCGTAATCACCGGCAAGAATAGCGCCAAAGCTGCTGATAGTATCTTTAAGCGACACGTATTTACCCGGCGAGCCAGTAAATACTTCAGCGACGTGGAATGGTTGTGACAGAAATCGCTCAATTTTACGAGCTCGGTTAACCGTTTGCTTATCTTCTTCGGACAATTCATCCATGCCTAAGATAGCAATGATGTCTTTTAATTCTTTGTAGCGCTGCAATACCGATTGAAC
>CALCNB010000399.1 GCA_937897785.1 uncultured Cellvibrionales bacterium
CTGTCCATGATGGACCGCAACATGCCCCTATGGCTCAATACTGAGTTAAAAGAACTGATCAGCGATGATAACGGCAAGGTAATTGGTGCGTTGATCGAACGCGACGGAAAAACGCTGCATATCGAAGCGAGAAAAGGCGTTGTTTTAGCCTGTGGCGGCTTTGAACACAACCAATCGATGCGTGAACAATACTTACCCCAACCGACCAACAGCCAATGGAGTGCAGGTCACTTTGGCAATACCGGAGACGGCATAAAAGCGGCAGAAAAAGTAGGTGCTGAATTAACAATGATGGACGGTGCTTGGTGGTGTGCAACCATTAAAGTACCCGCTGAAGAGCGGCCACGCTTAAGCATCATGGAAAAATCAATGCCAGGTAATGTCTTGGTTAACCCTGCTGGCAAACGAATTGCTAATGAATCTGAAAATTACATGGCTTATCAAACTAACTGGCATAACTCCCATAGCGATGAGAATCCATCCACACCGGCTTATATGGTATTTGATAATCGCTTTCGTAATTCTTATTTAGTGGGCCCTATTGTCGGCAACTTAATGCCTGACTGGGTTCTTCCTAAGGCATGGTTCGATGAAGACTTCCTCTACAAAGCTGACACGCTAGAAGAGTTAGCTGCTCAAACTGGTATTGATGTTGATGGCTTAAAAGAAACCGTTGCCAATATGAATAACTACGCCAAAACCGGTGTCGATGAAGAATTTGGCCGCGGCTCTTATGAGTATGATCGATACTATGGCGACCAATCTATCACACCTAACCCTTGCCTAGCCGCCATTGAGAAAGCCCCCTTTTATGCTTTAAAGCAAGACCCAGGTGATTTCGGTACCCACGGCGGTGTTGCCTTTAATCAACACGCACAGGTGCTTAAATCTGATGGTTCGCCTATCGAGGGGCTCTATGCCTGCGGCAATACCGCTCGTGCGTTATTGCCGAACTATCCAGGACCAGGTGCGACTTTAGGTCCAGCAATGACCTTCGGTTACCTAGCTGCAAAACATCTTTGTGGAAAAAGCTCATGAAGCTTACTGGCGAAATAAATTAATTGAGACGCGCTTTATGGATATCGGATTCTGTTTACCTTATATGAAGAATGGCTTGAATCGTGAATTGGTTCAGGAGTGGTGTATGCGCACGGATCAAGGTCCATTCTCGACCTTAAGTTGCGGTGAGCGTATTACTGGCCCTCAAGAAGTTATGGATATGCGTGTGACGCTTGCCTTTGCCGCAGCCATTACAGAGCGGGTCAAGATTATGCCTTCGCTTTACGTGTTACCCATGCACTCGGCAGCAATGGTTGCACAAGAAGTTGCAACGCTGGATCGTCTATCGAATGGCCGCGTTCAAGTTTGCGTTGGCGTCGGTGGCCGCGAAAAAGATTATCAAACCGTGGGAGCTTCCTTTAAATATCGCCACCAAACAATGGACGACCAAGTTGCTCTAATGAAGAGTATTTGGCAAGGCAACCCCGTCGTCGAAGGTGCCGATCCAGTTGGAATGCGTCCCTACCAAGACGGTGGCCCAGCCATGCTTGCTGGCGTGATGGGCCCTAAGGCCATGGCTCGGGCCGCGCAATGGGCTGATGGCGTATACGCGTGGTCGATGAGTGGCAACGCCGATGAGATTCAACGTATTTATGCCATGGCAGATGCTGAATGGGAAAAAGCGGGGCGAACCACCGCACCCAGAAAAGTCGCAGGGTTCTGGTACAGTCGCAGTACTGACAACCCCGAATATGCACTAAAAGCGTACATTAAAGAGTATGTAAAAGGATCAGCTGGTGAAGAAATTGCCGGCCTAGTCGCCGAAAACGCATTAATGTACACGGATAAAGCGATTGCGCAAGGTATTTCCGAGATGAAAGCACTGGGTTCTGATGAATTATTGCTCGTCCCCTGCACAGCAGACATTAACGAACTAAATGCCATTGAAAACATCCTCGCTCAATAATGGCCACTTATCTCTTTTGTCAAAAAGAATGAGAGCAGTTACCTCCCTTTGACAATGCGATTGACAAAGCTTTTTCGGCACGCCTAATGCCACTACCCACATCATCGCCCGCTTTGAATTCAGTAGCACCCAGGCTTAGCGTAACGGTTGCTTGATTGATAAATTCAAAATCGCATGCTCGCAGGTTATTAGACAGCTTATCAAGCACGGCAATAGCTTGCTGACGACTTAATTCTGGCAACAATAAAACAAAATCAGAAATTGTAGCTCGTGCGATAAAATCTGTTTTACGAATATTTTCTTGTAGCTTTTGTGCGACAACTTGAATGATACGATCGCCACTGTGGTAACCATAGGTCTGGTTTAGTTCTTTTAATTTATCAATATTAACAGCTACAATCGTTAATGGTCGTTGATACCGTTGCCAGCGGTCAAATTCTTGTTGAATCCGAAGACTATAGGCATCATTGTTAGGCAAACCGGTTAATTTATCTCGTAATAACTTCTCGCGTCTTTGCTGAACATCAACAACTGCTGAATCTAATCGAGACAAAACCTCACCCAACGCAAATTTAGCCGCAATAACTCGCTGCTTATATTGGGATTTCAGCTCACATTGATCTAAACGGAAATCTTCTAACAGAAAGCCAATATGGCGTAATTCATGACTAATAATATCAGCGCCTAAATTAACATCTAGGCTATCAAGGCGGGCATTAAGCTGCTTAATAAATTTATCAAGTTGTTGCTCAGACAACTTTTGGTTCTTTTCACTGAAGGTTAAATACGTCGATAAGACTTCAGCTTCATCATCGAGTAACTGCAAAAATGAATCAAATTCTCGCTGATCTCGACTTAATGTTGCGTTTAAAATAACCGAAAAACGATCAAGCGTGACCGATAAATTATCGAAATCTAAACCATTCTGTAGTTGATGATAGAGCGGCGCGCTAAATTGCTCAGCTTCAGCGGGAATATCCATCTCAGCTAGCATCGCCAATAAAATAGAAACAATCTCTGCTGGCAACGCTTGAGCTTGCGTCGCCTGCTTACTCATACGAGGGGGAGCGTTTTCTATTTGTTGCTCGTCAAAAATAGCTGCGCTAGGACTTGCTAACGCATCTTGCTCGAACTCAATAGCCAAGCCATCGGACAACTGATCTTCGACTATTGAGGCTTGGATCGAATTTGATTTTTCTAGCCATAAATCAAGATCGAAGGGTTCGACCGAATTCTTTGAGGCTCTTAATAACTGCTTAGTGAATTGATTAATCCGTCGATTATCTGCATCAGCATTAGTCAATATTTGAAAACGCTGCAAACTCTCGACCAGAGCTTCTGCTAGATTGACATTTCTCTCGACACGATGCCGATCAAAGTAATGAATTGAATCATCTAATTTTTTTATTTGCGACTCTAAAGCTTTATTATCTACCTCGTTAATCGTCCGTCTAAAATCATCAATACAAGCATCTAAAGCTACATCTTGGCCTTTTGCTGCAATCGTTATTTTACTCAAACCTCTACGCAATAAATCTTCTCGTTCTCGCAACTGCTGCTTTATCTGATCATATTCTTGCACCAGCTCAAGGTATTTTTGTCGCCAAGGGCTTCGATCTTTTGAGCGGGTCACACTAACTACCCTTGTCGCTTAGGCGGAGCTGCGCCTATATGAGATTCATTACGGTCGGCCGCCAAGTCAATTTGTTTTTGACGTTCGGCGAAGCGTTCTTTTTGATCTATAGTGAGCTGATCATAACACAGAGGGCAACAGACACCTCGTTGATAATGAGGACTGCTTTTTTGCGCCTCGGTGATGGGATGCCGGCAGCCATGGCACTGATCGTAAGAACCTACATTTAAATCGTGATCGACGGCTACCCGATTATCAAAAACGAAACATTCTCCTTGCCATAGACTTTTCTCTGCAGGCACTTCTTCAAGATATTTTAATATCCCCCCTTTTAAGTGGTATACCTCATCAAACCCTTGCTCAAGTAAATAGGCTGTTGATTTTTCACAGCGGATACCGCCCGTACAAAACATCGCGACTTTTTTATGCTTGGCAGGATCAAGCTGTTGATCGACAAAAGCTGGCATTTCTTTAAAAGTTGTAGTTTGAGGATTAATCGCGCCTTCAAAACTACCTATATCACATTCATAATGGTTACGCGTATCGATAACTGTCACCTCTGGATCAGTAATTAATGCGTTCCAATCTTGTGGCTCGACATAATGACCAACTAACATTTTTGGATCAATGCCCTCTCGACCCATGGTTACTATTTCTTTTTTTAATTTCACCTTCATTCGGTAAAATGGCAATTCAGAATCTAAAGATTCCTTATGATCGATATCATTAAAACGAGCATCGCTTTTTAAATAAGCTAACACCTCATCAATCGCTAATCTGCTGCCAGCAATAGTGCCATTGATCCCTTCAGTTGCTAATAGTAATGTACCTTTAACACCGGCATTCAAACAGACATCTAGCAAAGGTTCACGTAATTCGCGATAGTCAGGCAATGCGACAAACTTATAAAGCGCAGCAACAATAACAGGTGAATTAGACACGGCTTTCAACACTCAATGCGACTTGTCGTGCTGGCTACCGCCAAGACAATGAGGTGAATCGGGTGAAGACTGCTGCACTTCCCATTCTTCAAGACTAAAGGTATGAATAGCTAGGGCATGGACCTCGCCGGCCAACTCATCCGCGAGCGTTTGGTAGATTAACGGGTGACGAGCAACTGAGCG
>CALCNB010000400.1 GCA_937897785.1 uncultured Cellvibrionales bacterium
AGTTATCGACAGGTCAAAGAAGATCTACTTATCTTGCAAGGCCAGTGGCAATCGCTACGTTTGTACGCCAGTGATGCGCACTCTAAATCTGTATTGGAAGTGATTCGCCGTGAAAAGATGTCGTTTGATGTAATGCTCGGTGCTTACATTACTGCCGAGGTCAGTAACCCCGAGTGCCCTTGGGGTGCGCATTACGACGATGCCGAACTGAAAGAAAATAAGCAAAAAAATGAAAGAGAAATTCGCCAACTGATTTTTCTTGCAAAAAATTATCCGAATATTGTTAGCTCGGTTTCTCTTGGTAATGAAGCGTCCGTGAGTTGGACCGATCATTTGGTCCCCACCGATAGTCTAATTGGATACGCAAAAACATTAAAATCGGCGGTCAAACAACCGGTTACCTTTTGTGAGAACTACGTACCATGGCTCGAGAAATTACACGGCTTAGCCGATGAGTTAGATTTTATTTCCATTCACACCTATCCGGTATGGGAATACAAAGACATTAATGAGGGCTTGGCTTACACCATAGAAAATTATAATGCGGTGGCGGCAGCTTATCCCGATAAGCAAATTGTGATTACCGAAGCTGGTTGGGCTACCCAGTCAAACGGTCGAGGTATTGAGCCGAGTAATGTCAGCGAGAGTTTTCAAAAGCAGTATTTTCAGCAGTTAATGGACTGGGCCGAGCAAGAGCAGGTGTTGGTCTATTACTTTGAGGCCTTTGACGAAAGTTGGAAGGGTTCCGATGATCCCTTAGAGCCCGAAAAACATTGGGGTTTATACAAAACTAACCGTCGTCCCAAGCAGGCTATGTACCGCCCTTTGCGCCGTGCAGTGTAGCTTGACTGTAGCGCGCATTTTCTAGCCGGTTGACTGAGTTGAACTAAAATCAAACCCAAGCTCGACACTGAATTGGTGGTGAAGATATGCATTTAAGGCTAACTGCCAAACCATTGGATATTCAGGTGTTAGAGAGATAGCCTGAATATTTTATTAGCCAACGGGGGCCTAGATGATTCTCGATAAATTTCGGTTAGATAATAAAGTGGCTATTGTGACTGGTGCTGGGAAAGGCATAGGTGCTTGCACGGCCCTGTCATTGGCTGAAGTCGGCGCACAAGTGGTTTGTGTGGCACGAACGCAAACTGACGTTGATGCGCAAGTCAGCTCTATAGAAGCTATTGGCGCAAAAGCTTGTGCTGTGGTAGCTGATGTTACTGAAGCTGCTGATCGAAAAAAAATTATCAGTGCTAGCTTAGATAGATTTGGTCGCATAGACGTCTTAGTCAATAATGCTGGAGGTACCGGTCATGGCCCAACCTCAGATATCACCGACGAACAAGTGTATGAAACTATGCGAGTTAATTTTATGGCGCCAGTGTACCTTAGTCGTGATTGTATTCCTCATATGCAGCATCAAGGTGCAGGCGCTATCGTCAATATCTCTTCGGGTATGTCACGTGTCGCCAATGTTGGCTCAATTCCTTACGGCGCGGCGAAAGCTGCTCAAGAGCAGGCAACTCGGATGATGGCAATGGAATTTAGTCCAGTAATACGTATTAATTCGATTCGTGTGGGGGCCATTCAAACTGACAACATGCAAGTTAATTTATTAGACCGGTTCCCAGGTGTTGAAAAGGAATTAAGTGAATGGACACCTGTGGGGCGTATTGGCCAGCCAGAAGATATTGCTTCAGCTGTTATATATTTAGCTTCTGAAGCGTCAAGTTATATGACGGGGAAAATACTTGACGTTGATGGAGGCATGATTATTGAACGCTCTCTAATGGAGGTAATGTCCACAGCCAAAAAGATGTACAGCACTTAAGAGCTAGTGTTTCGCTGGCAATTCACGATGTTAACTAGGTAGCGCTATTGAGGTCGATACCAAATCGGTGAAGTGTATGCTCGCTCTTGTAGCGTTGCTGTTTGAAGAGTTGTTTTTATAGCTTGATTGAGTTGAATCGCGTCGCGCGTCGAATGGCGCGGGGTCGGTATTTCTAACACGCGCATATAATAAATCGATAAGCCTCATTAGGACCAATGCTTTGGTTTTTGTTGAGGTAGGCATCTGGCGAGTAATAGGTGTGCAGGTGAGTGTCGCCCCAGAGTAATTGTTTTTCAGCTTGCGCTAATAAAGGGATAAAAAATAAAACTAGCAGATTTTTATACATCATAATTATGATGACCTCGTCAACATACCCTTTTAATTATAAGGTTAAATCTTTTATTTTGATTACTTGTGTTTCTACCGGCGGGTGATCGGTTGCTCCAATCCAGCGCCAACACATCGTGCCGAGTAAATGCCCGGCAGTATCTATCCAGTTAGGGTCGCCAGGATCTTGGTGGGCAACAATTAATCGCACACTGCCGTCATCATTATAAGAAGCTGTATGCTTGTTGAGGGTGATTTGATGATGGCGGTAATCCAAAGATTCCATCCAATAGTTATCGAGCTGAAAGTTCCATGTACTGCATTCAGGGATAGTCTTCGCTTCAATGACCAAGGCTTCATCTTCAGCTAACTCCCAATAACTATGAAAATAAAAAATATTTGGGTCGCCACCAATCGATTGGCAGTAGGCTTGATCAGCTGGCGGCAGGGTATTAATGTCTGGTTTGAAACTGGCCGACCAATCGGCAAACAAGTTAACCGTGCCGTGCATGTATTGACTGACTTGTTTGAGTCCATCATGCATTTGCTGTGCGGTAAACGGTGCTGGCTTATCGTCAGTACCAATACGAGCTATACGTAAATCAGCAGGTTTTTCCTGACTGCGATTTAAAAAAGTTTGCCGAATGTTGATTGATTTTGTTGCTGATGTTAGCGGCAGCCAATTCCCTTCATGTTGGTTAACGCTAACAATGATTTCAAAGCTACCATCCTCATTAATCGCTAGCTCACCATTATCAATAAAGCCATCGACGATCATTTTAGCGTTTGAGCCATAGCTACCAGAGATACTGCTAAAGCTGAGATAAAAAACACTGTTTCGATTGCCGATAATTTTGTAGTCGTAATTCGGATTGAGTCGACAGCCTTGATAAATATTATCAGGATTATCGGCGCCCAATTTAACCATATGACCAAGACTTTGCAGTTCGGGAAATTCCTCGTCAGAGTATTCCATGGTAGCATTCAAGCTATTACGCAGTAAGCGGGTTAAGTAGCGAAATCCCTCAGCCCGATTGAAGGCGTCATTAGGGGTATCTTCGCGAGTAATGATATCAGCCAGTGATTTAAGTTCATCGCAAAAATCACGCCATGCGGATCCATCAACGATGTCTTGATCAATGGTTGTAGTATCAGGCATGCTATTCTCCATTATTTTATGATTAGGTTTATACTCTACTTAAGATTGTATAGAAAAACCTCTTGCGTTGGTCCATCTTGAAGAAATGTAATTTTACTTAGACAATTGTCTGCAAGATTTTTATTCTATTTGTAGTTTTCTAAATCATCGATTTATTTAGATTAAAAATTAGCATGTCTATATTAAGTCGTTAATAAACAGTTACTTTTAAAGGTGCTAGGCGAGTGACGACTCTGTTACACGATATAATTTTTCAGCAGGCGCAGGCTCAACCTCAGGCGCCGGCTATTGTTTGGCAGCAGCAAGCAATCAGCTATGCCAAATTACAAGGTAATATCGAGTTGGCGGTTAAAGCAATACAGGCACAGAGTGACTGTGGTGATCGGGTCGCGATCTTGGCGCTGAATAATCCGGCATATATTGAGTTACTTTACGCTATACCTGCGGCAGGGCGTATTTGTGTGCCACTGAATACCCGCTTATCGGCGACAGCTTTGACTGAACAGCTAATGACGCTCGAAGCCAGTTTGCTGATTGGTGACCATGACCTTATTGAGCGATTGCGACCCTCATTACATAAACATTTAGTGACTGTGGCGTTTGCTGATTATCGGCAATGGCGCCAAGCTGGCGCTAATAAACCGGTCGTGACTATGGCCGCGCCTAGCATAGACGATACTGCGTGGCTGCTATTCACTTCGGGGACTACTGGTAAGCCGAAAGCCGCCTGTATCACTCATCGGTCTTTGTTGGCCGGATTAGCATCAGCCAATCAGGGTCGGCCGGTGCTGCCAGGTGATCGTTACTTGTACCCGTTTCCTCTTTTTCATATTGCTGCGCATAATGTGCTGCATCAGCATCAGCAAGGTGCCGCTGTGGCTTTATTGCCAGGCTTCGATGCTGAGGCCGTATTAGAAACTTGTCAGCAACAACAAATTACCACGCTATCGTTAGCGCCGACTATGATGACATTGCTACTTGATTCGCCAAGCTATCATCGCGATAAGTTGGCATCGGTTAGAGTGATTGGTTATGGCGCATCAGCGATCACGCCACGCCTATTGAGACGAGTTCTGGCCGAAACAGATTGCGATTTATCTCAAGGTTTTGGTATGACGGAGTTATCGGGTACGATCGCGTTTTTAGGTCCAGAACAGCATCGGCTCGCGGCCACCACTACGCCTAAATTGCTGCAGTCAGTTGGTCAACTCGTGGATGATGTCGACTGTCGTGTGATTGATCAGCACGGCGCTGAAGTTGCTTCAGGCGAGGCGGGTGAAATTATTGTTCGTGGGCCTCAAGTGATTTCAAATTATTGGAATAATCCCTTGGCTACAGCTGAGACGTTTAAGCAAGGCTGGTTATATACGGGCGATATTGGGCGATTTGATTCGCAGGGCAACCTA
>CALCNB010000401.1 GCA_937897785.1 uncultured Cellvibrionales bacterium
GGTAATTAAAGTGTGATCGATCAGAAAGGATAAAGAGCTAGAAGAGGATTGTATTTACGTTTGTTGTTATGAGCGTTTATATATTAATGATTGCTACCGGATTACATATGTACCTATTAAATAAATATCAAAAAATAATCACTTATGGATAGCCGCTGTAGGTTAATATAACTCTTAATATATAAAGAGTTAGCTAATTTATTCCGTTTTGCCTAATTGTCATGCTATCATCGTGATTCTCCAAAAATGTAGTATTAAAGCTAGAAATACCAGTCTTCCTAGCGCAGTCTCTACAGTGATTTTAAGAAACTAATCAAAGCGTCTTTATCTGTTTGGCTTAAGGCTTGATAAGCTTGCTGAGCATTTTCAGCTTCACCGCCATGCCAGCGAATCGCTTCGTCTAAGGTGCGGGCGCGGCCGTCGTGCAGATAACCTTCGCCACCGCTAACGCCTTCAGTAAGACCAATACTCCACAGCGGTGCAGTCCGCCATTCATTGGGGTTGGCGTTGCCTTCAATTAATGTCGAAGCCAGACCCGGCCCCATATCATGCAGTAATAAATCGGTATAAGGATGAATAGTCTGATTACGCAATTCGGCGTTCGGATGATAAGGCGAGGTCTGCAGATTGCTCACGTGGCACTTATTGCAACCCGAATCATTAAAAAGTTGTTCACCCTGAAGCGCAACAGGGTCGTCTAAATCACGGCGAGCAGACACACCTAGTAACGCGACGTACTTGGTTAAATGTTCGATATGGATATCGGCTACTTCTATGCCACTGTTGCCGCAGTTAGTTTGGGCGCTGCCGCAGTCAGGGTCAGGGCGAATACTGGTGGTGACACCCATGTCGGTATTAAAGGCTTGGGTAACTTGGTGTTTGACTGTCGCTTCTGAGGCTTTCCAGCCAAAGCGACCAATGCGTGGCTCATTGGTGACTGGATCCGTCACAATACGCAGTTTGCCCGAGATACCATCGCCATCGCTGTCGTCCGGATCGGCAAGGTTTTCTAATGTTAGTTCGTCAATGGCTTCCAGTAATCCCATGCCGACTAACTGCGGCGCAATACGCGCAGAAAAGTTACTGGGCGTGACGCCACTAAAGGCATAGTTAGGGGTGCGTAAACCATTGGCTTCAGTCCAACTGCTGAGCGTGGCAGTCCCTTCGCCATTACCACTGAGTGAATGGGCTTGAAAAACGCGGCCAAGTTGCGGGTGAGGGTTACCATTACTGTCACCGACAAAGACTGAATACTTATCGAGAGGGGTGCCTGCAGGACCCGCTAAGGCGCGGCCATTTTTCTGGTGGCAGCTGACACAGGAGCGGTTAGTGTAGCGCGGCCCCAAGGTATTACTGAGCGCACTGAAATTCGGGTTTTCACTGATGTTTTCATTGTGTGAGCCATTACCCATATCGGTATGATGGACACGGCGACCGAGTACAAAATTCTGTCCATTGATATTGGATAAATTAGTTGATAGCTGCTTCAAGTGATCTTCCGGCTCGTTGGAGTACTGATAATTCAAAGTGGTATCGCCACCGAGACGGCCGGCAAGGGGCATGGGAGAGGGGTTCAACGATTGGCCGATGCCTTCAAATGGCACAATGCCCTCGCCAACAATATAGAGGATAGCTGTGCCGTAATAGGCATCACGGCCACGAGGCGCACCATCTAGAAAATGACTGAGTTCGAATTCGAGTTTATCGCCAATTTGGAGCGGCCGATTATATAAGCGGTTGAAACTCACGCTGCGGGTGTAATGACGACGGTCTTCACCCGGCACATCGAGTTCAGGGACGGCAGTCATGACACCGTTATCGGCGTAGGTAGCCATCGAGAGATGAAAGAATCGCAGTTCCGCTTCGAGCGGACGTAGTTTCCATTCTGAGGTGACGTTAAAGGTGACTTCGCTACCGCCTTTGGCAATCTTATCGACAATTTCAATTTCCGCTGTGCGGTGCTCCCAATAGTGAGAGAGGTAGTGGTCATAGCCTGCACCATTGTTCCATACCTCGCGGGCATGCCGATCGCGGGCGCGATCGGCGATGCGGGTGATCAGAGCGGTCGGTGTATCGACCTGTGTAGCGGGTTCTAATGATGTACTGGCATCATATAATGGCACGTAGGTGACCGTGTAAGGTACTGTCCACCATACGCCGCCGGCACCTTGGCCGTTGGTGTCGCCCGCTACGTTATCGTTAATAAAGAAATACAGGGGGCGTCCGTCATAAGTGACTTGGGTGCTGCCGTCATTACGGGTGATTGTGCCTAAGTTACTGACTCCCGAGGGCACGCCGTCAGTGGTCAGTAAGGGTGGCCAGTTGGTGGCGCAACCGTCATTACAGATACTACCACTGCTGTTTTGATCGGGATCAAACACGTACAGGGTTAAGCCGGGTTGGCTTGCGGCGGCACCGCCAATCAGAATACGATCGTTTTCACCGTCATTATCAAAGTCGCCATCGATTAATGCGCTACTTACTTCATGGGTAGGAATAACAGCGCAGCCTTGGCTATCAACAACGGCATTAGCGGGTGTATTGGGGCAGTTATCTAAAGCATCGCTTACACTATCATTGTCACTATCGACTATGGTCAATTCGCAACCGTTGGCATCGACAGTGGTTTCGGCGGGTGTATTGGGGCATTGATCGTTGTCATCGTAAACCCCATCATTATCGCCATCGGCAATGTGATAGCGACTGCCGGTGGTGGTGATTTCCCAAATCGAATAGCCCCATGCATTGCCTGGACTGCGTTGCGTGCCATGTACACGAAGGTATTGATAAACGCCTGACAAGGCAACGGTATCGGTGCGATCGCCAAAAGTGCCGCCCGTCTGCTCGGAGATAGTCGTCCAATTTTGATTATCCAAAGAGCCTTGCACGGTATAGTTGGCTGCGTTAGCGGCCTCCCAGTGAATAACGACTTCAGTTAAGTCATAAGTGGCGCCAAAGTCCAGCGTCAGCCAGCTCGGGTCGACGTTATGCAATGACTCCCAGCGTGTTGCCATGTTTCCATCGGTGGCAAAACTAGGCCCGCCTGTACCACCCATTTCAGGGTTAGGGTTAGAGGTGCTTGCACTCGGCGTTGCGCTGAGTGTTGTAATAGTTGGCGCATCGGCGATCGGTATATCGGCAATCAGTTGAATACGAGTGGATTCAGCAATTGCGCCAGCCGCGTACATCGAAACTAATAAGATGATGGATGAGAAAGAAATCGTTTTCATGATTTTTCTCCCGCTGATCGTGTTGCACGGTTAGCAAGACGTTGAGCCCTTGCTATGAGGCAGGCGAGGAGTAGAAAAGCGATTCCGTTTAGCATCGGCACCGTAGCGATAATGGGTCCGCCAGGATATGATTCTATGTTATTGGCATCACTGCCAAAGGCGATTTCTAATACATCGCTGATGCCATCCCCATCCGAGTCAGTTGTGTCGCCATTAGTGGGCGGAATACCGGCACCGATTTCACCTTGAGCCGAATCGCTGTTACTGACAACTGTTAAGGTAATGGTGACGGGAAAGCTAACTAATTGGCCCGCTACGATGCCGCTAATGTTTATTGTCATGTCGCCGCTATTACCAAGACTGACATTATTATAGACATCAAAATTCAGTGACAGTACGTCACTGCGGTTACTGTTAATAGCGCTGGGTATGAAGTAGGCTGAAGCCGAGCTAATAAACGAAGGTAATTGGGTGGTCAGGCTGATTGAGGAAAAGGCTGAGTTCTCCTCGGGGTTATTCAATAGAACATAGATACTGTTGTCAGTGCTATTAGCCTCTATCTCATAAGCTTGAGCGGGGATTGTGGCTATAAGAGACAGCCATAACGTTATGCTAAGTGTTAGTTTCTTTTTAACCGTTATGTGGTTCATACACGATCAGGAACCTATTATTATTACATTTCAAGATTGCATTTTAGCCTGAATTTTAGACTGCAGGGCGATAAGCGATCAACTGCCACAAAAAAGGGCTGAAAAGGTATTATTTTAATCTAATGATAACTATTATCATTAATTAGGCTGTTCCTAGAAGCCGTCATAAAATAGCGGCTTCACTATCGATATCGTTTGTCGATAGTCACCTAATCGGTACTGTGTCACAATAGAAAATACCTAGATAAACAAGTACATATTAGTACCTGATGAATTGCGT
>CALCNB010000402.1 GCA_937897785.1 uncultured Cellvibrionales bacterium
AAAGTCATTCCCCTGGTTCTAGCTTGTAAAATAGTTATTAAATAATTTAAACCGCCCATGGTAAAACCAATTACAAAAAGTGATAAAGAAATAAGCATTAATAATATTCCCGCTCCAGAACCTGGAGTTCCTTCTAAAATTGCTTGAGGTGGATATAAAGTCCATCCTGATCCTGTTGGTCCACCTGGTACAAAAAAGCTTGCCATTAAAACTCCAACAGCAATAAAGAACATCCAAAAACTTATCATATTGACATAAGGAAACACCATATCGCGAGCACCAACCATTAATGGAATTAAATAATTTCCAAACCCTCCAAGAAACAAGGCAGTTAAAAAGTAAACTACCATTATCATTCCATGCATTGTTACAAATTGATAATAATGTTCTGCAGTCATAAAACCTGCAAGTCCTGGAAATCCTAATTGTAATCTCATTAACCAAGATAGAATTAAACCAACTATACCAGTAAATACTGCAGTTAAAAAATACTGAACTCCAATTACTTTTGCATCCTGACAAAAAACCCATTTAGTAATAAAACTGTGCCCATGATACAAATCTTGTTCCGGAACTTCAGCAGGTCTAACATAATCTAAGTCAGCTGCTGCTGATCCTGAATGACAGGTAAGGCAATACTTTTATTGTTAGCCCAAGCGCGTTGATGAATCTCGTCAGTAAAGATTTCACCGTCATCGGGCAGATAGCTGGCTATAGTCTTGGCCTGCTTATAAACGATTAAACCAGAGAGTTGATTGGCCAGTTGGATGCTCGCTGCGAGTTGCTCATTGGGTAGCAGGTGATTGCGCCGATGCCGTAACCGCAATCGCTCGGCTTGTCGAAAGCGTTGCTGCTGTGGATTGAGTGATGCCGACGGTTGACTAGACATAATAATGGCTACTTCGGTGGCTAATGGAGTGGTGCTACTGGTCAGTCTATTCACACTATCCTAATGCTGATTGATGAGCGGTCAGATGCTCAACAACATGCTCAACATAAGAAAACTCCCCAGAATACCGCCGCCGTTGCGGCCTCGAACCGAAAGGTTCAAGGTGGTGGATCCTGCAGTGACTCAGGCTTCCCGGTCATGCCGGGCATGCACGCTGTCACCATCGAGGAGCCTCCGAGTGGGTATTATCGGCTCAAGGACATGCTGGCTAGCAAATATTCCAGGTCGTTTTATCTTATCTTAAACGATCTTCGCTTTGAGGACTATGGCTGAATAGCGAGATTTACATTACAAATAACGCTTGGTGTCGGCTTAAGAGATTCAATTTGACGCTATGTTGATGGGATGACGACGTTATGCTGTTTTATGCCAGACAAGTAGCGCCGAAAATGGCTTAGATTTTTATGGCTTTATTGTCTTTTAGCGCTTTATCCAGTTTGCGGTCAATTTTTTTCAGCAATGTTTGTGTATCGTCTGCCTCTAGCGCGTCTTTGGTATGCAAAAATTCATGGCTAAGGTTTAAGCCTGCCATGACGGCAATGCGCTCAAGACCAATGACTTTTCCTGAGTCGCGAATATTTCTCATTCTTTGGTCCAGTTGGCGAGCTGCCTTGAGTAGGTCATCTTGTTGACCAGAAGGGCAGGCAACTTGAAAATCCTTATCCAGTATATTGACATTTAAGGTGCTCAACTCGGAATTATTGGCCGTTTCAGTTTTTTTAGGGGGTACTTCTCCGCGTGATAATTCTTTCATTCACCGGCCTCCATCGATTTTAAGCGGTTAATCATAGCTTCTACTTTACTTCTAGCTGTCTCGTTTTTGATAAGCAGTTCACGGCGTTCAGTTGCCCATTCATCCTCTCTCATGCGTAAAGATCGATTCTCTTTATCTAACGAAGAACACAATGCAATGAGTTCATCAAGCTTGTCCTCTAGATGTTTTAATTGCTCTTTCATTATTAAACCTTTGATCTTGTGGGCTTTCGTCATCGATCAAGCCTGTTGATAACGGCCAAATGAGCCTATCAGCTAACGACTTCACTGGTAAAGATCGCTAATATAGAGTGCGAGGTCGGATTGGTCAATATTTGCAATGCGCATGAATGATGCTCAGTGAGCAATTGCTGCTGATTTTGGTTCAGATATGCTTCCAGTCCTCGTATAATTAGTCTTTATTCGGTGTTTTTTAAAAGGTATAGGATGAATTACTCTGAGGGGCTAACGCCACAAAATTTTGACGAATTAGCCGATTGGCTGTTAACGGTCAGCAGTCAATTTTCACCTGCTGAGCTGCATGGGGCTATTATTGGCGCTCTCAGTGGCACCATGCGGTTGAGTGATGAAAAGTGGGCGCAATTTGGCTTGGCCGTCATGGGTGCGCCGATAGAGACCATGCAGCAATTCGGTGATTTAGCCGCTTCGGTGCTTGGCAGTCTCGCTCGCGAACAGTTGGCAGTTCTGATTGATGACGATTTGGCATTTCAACCGTTTTTGCCAGACGATGATGAGACGATCGAGGATAGAACCGATGCTTTGTCCCAGTGGTGCCGAGGTTTTTTAGGCGGTTTTGCCGAGGCGCAAGCCTACCTTCAAAAACAGCCATCGCAAGAGCAGGCTGCGGCAAATACTCCCAGCTTTTCTGAGACGGTTCAAGAGGCAATCAGTGATTTATCAGCGATCGCGCAAGCTGTGGTCGAAGACGAAGGCTACCCAGCCGATGACTACGATGATGATAGGGATATTGGCGATGACCCCTTAGCCATTGAAAGTTTTCTCAATGAAGACGGGGAGGCATTTGAGCAAGAAGCGGGTGACGCACAGGCGGCTGAAAAAAATTATATGGAGATCATTGAGTATTTGCGATTAGCCACGATGACTATTTTTACCGAGTACGGCTGGATCGAAATCCATCATCAACAAGAATCTTCCCCAGCCGCATTATCGGCGCAGTCAGGGAATCCAAATGGAACCTTACATTAGGCTTCATTACAAGCATTAAGGCGACTTTGATTAAGCGCAATTATTGTGATGAAAAGGGATTAAACTAAGTGATCAGCTAGCCCGTATTATAATGGCCTTATGCACAGATACGAGTATCATTAAACGATAAAACTAATGGGTTAAAACTTAATGCTCAAGCAAAGAAAATTACCTTCAAAGCCTTTGCCGACGATCAGCAAGCGTGAATTTGCTCGCCGTCGAGAACAATTAATGGAGCAGATGGAAACAAACAGTATTGCGATTCTTCCATCCGCCAGTGCAGTGATTCGAAATCGAGACGCTGAGTTTAAATATCGTCAAGACAGTGACTTCCATTATTTAACTGGCTTTAATGAGCCAGATTCAGTGTTGGTGTTAATTCCTGGTCGTCATCACGGCCAATGTTTATTTTTTTGCCGTGAGCGAGATCCTGAACGAGAATTATGGGATGGCTACCGCCAAGGCCCCGAAGGTCTATGCAATAATTTCGGCGCCGATGATGCTTTTCCAATTAGTGATATTGACGACATTTTACCTGGGCTTTTAGAGGGCCGCGATCGCGTTTACTATTCCATGGGTAAGCGACTTGAATTTGATAAACGGATTATGGACTGGGTCAATGTGTTGCGCGCTAAAGCTCGCTCTGGTGCCCATCCGCCCGGCGAGTTTTCTGATCTCGATCATATTGTTCATGACATGCGCTTGTATAAAAGTGCCGCTGAATTACGCATTATGCAGCAAGCGGCTTCTATTTCAGCTGACGCTCATACTCGCGCGATGAAGTTTTGCCGACCGGGCATGATGGAATATGAATTAGAGGCGGAGTATCTGCATGAATTTGCCTCACGCGGTGCGCAGGCAGCGGCTTATAATTCGATTGTTGGCGCAGGCAAGAATGCCTGTATTCTGCATTATATTGACAATAACAGCATGATACAGGATGGCGATTTAGTGCTGATCGATGCCGGTTGCGAGTTAAATTACTACGCTGCCGATATTACCCGGACCTTTCCTGCCAATGGCCTCTTTAGTCGCGAACAGCAAGCGCTGTATGAGGTGGTGTTAGCTTCTCAGCAGGCGGCGCTAGAAACCATTACACCTGGGGGGCATTGGAATCAATCTCACGATGCGACAGTGTCAGTTATCACCCAGGGCTTGTTAGATCTGGGTATTTTGCAGGGTGAACTAGCTGAACTGATTGAGGCCGAAGCCTACCGTCCTTTCTATATGCACCGTGCTGGCCATTGGCTGGGCATGGATGTTCACGATGTTGGTGATTACAAAGTTCACGATGAATGGCGAGTGCTTGAGTCGGGTATGGTCATGACGGTTGAACCGGGTATTTATATTGCTGCCGACAATCAATCGGTGGCCGCTAAGTGGCGAGGTATTGGTATCCGTATCGAAGATGACGTGGCTGTGACAGCGACTGGCCATCAAGTCTTAACTGAGGAGGTCATTAAGACGGTTGATGATATTCATCAGTTGATGCGACCTATGGCAGCCAAGCGTGGCAGTATTGATCCCGCTCAAGTAGATTTTATCAGCGATGATGGACAATACTCAGCACAAGAGAATAGCTCTGTTAAGACTCCGTCAGCGCGTAACAGTAAGCCAAGTGGCCAAGCTAAGCCCGTGTTGAAAGCAAGTGCAAAGAAAAAATCAATTACCAAGAAAAAAACCACTGCTAAGAAAAAGATCAGCACTAAGAAAAAACTGACTACGAAGAAAAAATCAGTCGTCAAGAAACAGCCGACCGTTAAGAAGAGAGCAGTCGCTAAGAAAAAACCTGCAGTTAAGAAGTCGGCAGTGAAAAAGAAAGCTGTTGTTAAAAAGAAAACGGCTGTGAAAAAGAAAGTGGCCGTTAAAAAGAAAGTAGCTGTAAAAAAGAAAGTAGCCGTTAAAAAGAAAGTAGCTGTGAAAAAGAAAGTGGCCGTTAAAAAGCGCGTAAAAGTGAAAAGTAAGCGATGATACACAGTAAAGATCAACTGAATAAATTACGCGATCAGTATGACATTGTTATTGCTGGCGGTGGTTTGGTGGGTATCAGTTTAGCCTGCGCATTAGCTGTGAGTCATCAGCAGTTATCGATTTTACTGGTCGATAATTTTCCAATTAAGGGGATGAGTCAAGGCGGTGTTGTTACGGGTCCCGTCTATCACCCTAGTTTTGATGCGCGGGCGACCGCATTGTCGATGGCCAGTATTGAGATTTATCAACGCTTGGGCGTGTTGGATGATTTATTGTCGCATGCAGCGGCAATTAGTGATATTCATGTTTCAGACCGAGGCCACAGTGGCAGTACGGTCTTGAATGCAGCGCAGCAAGCCAAAACAGCCTTCGGCTATGTGATTGAAAATCAATGGTTAGGCGCAGTGCTACTTAATCGATTGATGAGCTTGCCATCGATAGAGTTGCTGAGTGAAGCAAAGGTGGCTGATATTGTGCCGCGGCAAAAAGGAACCACAGTCACTGTCTCGGCAGATGATCAAGAAAGTCATCATGGGGTAGAAGTTACTGCTACCTTATTAGTGGTAGCAGATGGCGCGCAGTCGGGCTTACGTGAAAGCTTAGGTATTACGGCGAGTGTAAAGCGGTACGATCAGCAAGCGGTAATTGCTAACGTGCAAACGCAACTGCCGCATAATGGCCAGGCGTTCGAACGATTTCTTGCTGACGGGGCGGTGGCGTTTTTGCCCTTGCCGGACTTGCCCAGTGCGCCGCGACGCAGTGCTTTGGTGTGGACCATGCCGAATCAGCAGGACGCTGACAGAAAAAATAATATTGCCGCCTTAAATGACCGAGACTTTATTCGTGAGTTACAGTCTGCTTTTGGTTTTCGTTTGGGTGAGATCCAGCAAGTCGGCCAGCGTCAGAGTTACCCTTTAGCGTTGACTTTAGCTAATGAGGTGATTAGAAACCATATTGTTATTATGGGCAATGCTGCGCATGCATTGCATCCGGTTGCAGGGCAGGGATTTAATTTATCGCTTCGTGATATTGCTGCACTAACGGAATTGGTAGGCCAAGCCGCAGTTAACAATAAAGACATCGGAGAATTGTCATTATTAGAAAGTTATGCAAAGGCACAGCTCAAAGACCAAAATAACACAATAGGTTTTAG
>CALCNB010000403.1 GCA_937897785.1 uncultured Cellvibrionales bacterium
GATTTGACGAGCAAATTGAAATATTTCGTGGTTTGGAAACGGGCGAATATTTTGGTTACCAAGGTGAGCATCATACTATGCCGGCCAACCGAATGAATCCTGTGACTGGTACGCCCACGCCCATCATTATTGGCGGACACTCAGAGCCAGCGTTAAAGCGAGCCGCTAGAGTCGGTGACGGTTGGATTGCGGCTGGCGGCGATATTCCAGAAATGAAAGCCTATATTTCACGGCTTAATGACTTACGTGATGAGTATGGCACAGCAGATAAGCCGTTTGATATTTGGGGTGCTGGTGCTGCAGCGTTTAGCCAAGAAGGTCTTGAGGAGTTAGCTGATATTGGTGTTACCGGCGTTGGTATTGGTTTCCGTGATGTTTACAAGGGTCAGCCAGATGCGCCGCTAGAAGAAAAAATTCAGCAGTTACAGTGGTATGCGTCTGAATTTATTAATAAGGAAGACTAATGCCTCTACTGATGACTCGCTACGATCTTCGTCGGCCGGATTTTTGTCAAGCAACACGATCAGAGCTTTACCAAGCTGCGATTGATCAAGTTGAATGGGCTGATCGACATAATTTTTTAGCCGTGGTGGTTTCTGAACACCACAGTGCCGAAGACGGTTATTTGCCCTCGTCTCGTGTGATGGCGGGCGCTTTTGCGGCACGGACTAAAAATATACAAATTCATTTATCAGCGTTGATAGCGCCATTGCATGACCCTGTTCGGTTGGCGGAAGACTTGGCTGTGTTAAGCTTGATGAGTAACGGTCGTATTGTGCCAATTATCAGTGCGGGTTATCGCGAGGAAGAATTTGTTGCTATTGGTAAATCGCTAAGCGACAGAAAAGCCTATATGGATATGATTATGCCTTTTTTACGTCAGGCATTCACTGGTGAACCTTTTGAATATTTAGGGCAAGAGATTGTGGTAACACCCAAGCCTGATACTATGCCCATGTTGGTCATGGGGGGTAGCACCAAAGTTGCCGCAAGGCGTGCGGCTAGGGACGCTGATTATTTTATTCCTGCTGTACCGGAAGTATTTGAGGAATATCGCGCTGAGCTTAAACGTTTAGGTAAGCCCGATATGGGTGCCAGCGCTAAACAGCCCTCTACCTGTTATTTTGCGGCCGATGATCCCGATGCTTTTTGGGATGAATTGGCGCCGCATGCCATGCATGAACAAAACTCCTACGCAGAATGGGCTGAAAAATCCGGTGTGCCATCGCCTTATTCTTTTTATTCTGATAAGAATAGCTTGCGTGACAGCGGCAAATACACCGTCTTAACGGCAGAGCAAATGATCGATCAGTTTAATACCATGCATAAGAATGAGCCTTTGATTATGTCGCCGTTAGTGGGCGGATTGTCGCCTTCAACCTCATGGCACAGTCTGCATACCTTCGAGCATAAGGTATTTCCTTTTATTGGTGAATCAGGTACCGGTGTTTTTAAAGACTGAGTGCATCTTTGCAGCAGATTAATAACTTGGGAGTAGGGGATGGCAGCAGATATTACGATTGATGATTTGGCTAACCCTCGGCTCAATGATGTACAGCAAGCAGCACGTCAATACGGTGAAACGCTCACTGTTGAGTTAAATCGTCATTCTATTATGGCGGAAGCCGAAGCGACAGTAGGATTAAGTGACTGGGGTGATAAAGGTTTTGTCGAGCGACTCGACTTATTGTGCGATGAATGGAATGAAGATACTAATATTAATGGCATAGGCCGACTTTCACTGCGAAACAAACTGCTTCAACATGCCACCAGTCGTTTATTAATACAGCAGCAATGGTCGCTGCATCCTGAGATTCAAACCATTAACATCGAACAGCCTATTATTGTTGCAGGTTTGCCGCGCTCGGGTACTACACATCTGTTAAATTTAATGGCGGCCGATCAGCGCTTGCGAGCCTTACCCTTGTGGGAAAGCTATGAGCCTGTGCCGCGACCTAATGAAGCATTGACTGCAGACGGCGTTGACCCCCGTTATCAACGTTGTGAAGATGCGTGGCAATCGATGCAAGCAATGACTCCCTTAGTTGCAGCCATGCACCCTATGAACCCCGATCATATTCATGAAGAGCTAGAGCTGATGGGGCCGAATTTTGGCTCCTATAACTATGAGTGGCTCAGTCATTCGCCGCGCTGGAGGGGTCATTACTACCGTGAGGATCAGACCTATCAATATGAATACATGCGCGATGTCTTAAAGCTATTAACCTGGCAGCAGCGTAATACCGATAAACCTACCCGTTGGGTATTAAAATGTCCGCAGCATCTAGAACAACTCACGGTGTTGCAAAAAGTCTTTCCCGACGCCACCGTAGCTATCACTCATAGAGATCCGGTGGCCGTAATTCAGTCGGCGATTACGATTATGGCTTATGGCCAACGATTAAGTCGAAAGCAAGTAATGACTGAGCAGTTAGCCGCTTATTGGATTGATCGCGTCGACTATTTACTTCGCGCCTGTATGCAAGATCGAGATTGTTTGCCTGCTGAACAAAGTATTGATATTAAATTTAAAGATTTGATTCAAAATGACGTTGCGAGCGTTGAAAAAATTTATCAGCGCGCTGGGTTGCCTATGACTGCATTGGCAGAACAACAGCTCAGTGAGTTTGTTGAGCAACACAAAGAGGATTATGGTCGCGTTATTTATGATCTTGAAGGCCAGTTTGGTGTTAACCCCGTGACGTTAAGGCAGCAATTTGATTTTTATGCCCGACGATTTCTTGTATAATAGCTTCACATTTTTGCATCTTATCTGCTAGGTTAATATTTATGTCGGATTCTTTTGATCCCTTTGCAACACCTGAAACCAAAGAACCACGCAACCAAGAGTGGGCGGCTAAGCGGCGTGTTTCAGAAGCCACGCGACGACTAATTACCAATTTGGTGACCAGCACTGA
The DNA here is from genome assembly GCA_937897785.1 of uncultured Cellvibrionales bacterium. GTDB lineage: Bacteria > Pseudomonadota > Gammaproteobacteria > Pseudomonadales > UBA7434 > UBA7434. Next base: position 2,919 of record CALCNB010000403.1, read on the forward strand.
CTCGGCAGAAGAGTTGAATCGCATTGCTGAGCAGGTAGAGGTGCAGGCGAATGCCTTAGCTAGAGGTAAAAGTTTAAAAGGGATTACTGCCTTTGAGTTTTCTGAGACCGGCGACTATGGCTCACGCTTCCAGATTGCCTATGAGTTAAATCCTGTGTTTGGTAAAAGTAATCCTTTAGCGCCGCCGTTCAATATTTGGTTCGACGGTGATAAAGCTTATGGTCAGGTTCGCATGGATTGGCAGTACGAGGGGCCGCCTAATTCTGTCCATGGTGGTTTTGTTGCAGCTCTGTTTGATCAGTTCTTAGGTGTGGCACAAAAAATGACGAAACAACCAGGGTTTACTGGTACATTAAATATTCGCTATTTAGTGCCTACGCCGATAGATACCGATTTGCGACTTGAAGGATGGGTAGAAAAAATAGAAGGCCGTAAAAATTTCTTAGTCAGTGAAATGTGGGCGGGCGATACGCTTACCGCGCGTTGTGAAGGTATCTTCATATCAGCGTCAATGGAAGCGCTAAAGAAGTTAAGAAATCGTTACAATCAGGTTGATTAAGAGTGATGCATCTTGGTGCAATGCCAGTGCATGTAAACAGTTGTTCCTGATTTTGCGTTGTATTTCCTCGTTAAGCTACTGATTTTATCTCGATGGCATAGATCTTGTATACAATCAGGAGTATCAACAGATCATCTAATTGCGATTTTTATTTTTAAGTTATGAGTTTCTTTCTGCATGACTTCTTGGCTCACTATGAAAAAGTGGAACTTGCCGCATACAGAAGATTTGATTTTGATCACCTTGCGGTTAATTTTTGCCAGCGGTAATGCAAGTATTTTTTCTTTAACTATGTCTTTTAACCTAGAGAGCATAATTAATATCGGTATAAGCCGGCTTTTGCATTTTTTGGGTAGTTAGAGTAATCAAGAATTCTACATTCTTGCCAGCTAAATAGATATTTAATGACAACTTCTTTATTGACATCGATACGCGTTATGTTGGTAGACGACGTTCCAGCGCGAGCGGCCATAGTCGATAGCCATCTAGTGGCTGCAGGCTATGATGTGGTGTCTGTACTACCAAGTGCTACTGGTTTGTTGTTTCAGATTGAACAGCATCGCCCCGATGTCATTTTAATTGATCTACAATCACCTGGCCGTGACGTACTGGAAAGTCTCTCGGTCATTAATATTCATAATCCCACCCCTGTGATTATGTTTTCTGAGGAAGAAGACCCTAGTTTTATTGAGGAAGCTGTCGATGCAGGTGTTAGTGCTTATTTAATGGGTGGTTTTGATGCTAAACGCGTCAAGCCGGTTATTGATGTCGCCCTCGCTCAATTTAAATTATTTCAATCATTGCGTAAGGCCTTAGACACTACGAGAAATCGCCTAGAAAGCCTTTCCACTATTGATAAGGCTAAAAGTCTTCTGATTAAACAGCATAACTTTACCGAACAAGAGGCTCACCAACAATTGCGCAGGCTCTCGATGAATAGTAACCAAACGCTACAGCAAGCGGCGCAATCGGTCGTGACTATCCTTGAAAATAAAAACTCAAATTAAGATGTGACTATGAATTCGATTATTTCTAACAAACTTCCTCCTGCTGAACGCCCAGACTTGAATATTGGCTACATGAGGTTGAGTGATAGTGCACCTATTATTCTTGCTCAAGAGTTGGGTATGTACCGTGATTATGGTCTCAATGTTAGCCTGCATCGAGAGGTTTCTTGGGCTAACATTCGTGACAAGATGATAGCCGGCACTTTTGACGCCTGCCAAATGCTGGCGCCAATGGGGATGGCTACTACTTTGGGAGTAGCAGGCATTCGGGCGCCAATTATTACGGGGCTAGTCCTTTCTCTCAATGGTAACGGTATTACTCTTTCTTCTTCACTTTGGAAACAATTGCAACTTAATTCTAAGGTTGTTACGTATGATCCGCTTCTTACCGCTCGGGCATTGAAGGCTGAAATCGACAAAACGGGGCATCAATTGACTTTTGCCACTGTGCATAACTTTTCTACCCATACATTGCTTCTACGGCAATGGCTAGGGTTAGCCGGCATCGACCCTGATGCCGATACGAGAATCATTGTGTTGCCCCCCGAGCAAATGGTCGACAGCTTAGCTCAAGGTGTTATCGATGGGTTTTGTGTGGGTGAGCCTTGGAATAGTATTGCGGTAGAGTACGGGGCAGGGGTGCTGGCGACGACAGGGGTTCGTTTATGGAATGGCGCGCCTGAAAAGGTTCTTGCCGTAATGGAAGATTGGCATGAAAAATATCCTACTACGCATTTGCGTTTGCGTTTGGCATTAATGAAGGCCTGCCGCTGGTTGGCGGATATGAATCATCGTGAACAGGTTATTGAGATACTTTCACAGCCTTCTTATCTTGATCTTCCTACTGAATATTTGCGACCCTCGTTAACAGGTCGATTATTTCATCAGCGTGCCCAAGAGCATTCCGAACAGACAAACTTTCATGTCTTTGACCCTGAGAATGCTGGGTTTCCCTGGCGTTCAGATGGCGACAGCATGATTGAACAGATCACACCGTTATTAGGCAAAGATATTAATCAAGAGCGAGCTTGCTCTTTGGTACAGCGCTGTTTTCGCACTGACCTTTACCGTGAGGCGGCACAACTTCTCAATATTGACTGTCCGGATCAAGACTATCGGTCAACGTGAGCTGGATTTTCCATGATGAGCGGTGTCATGGGGCTTAACTAGAATGTATTACTAAGCCCAAAAACTGTGCTAATTACCTTGGCTTTTTCAACTCTTCGCACTGTATATGTGCAAACTTTATCAGTAGCTCGTGCAAACCACTGCTCGATGATTGATTCAAATTAAGTTTTTTATTCGAAATTAACGGTTCTCAAGCAATATTTAGCGTTTTTTTTGCAGCGTAAAAAAAGTTGGCATATATTTTGTATTCAAGTTAATTGTTTAATCACGTTTCACATTCTTCAGGATCATTCATTAGGGTAATGAAGCCCACCTCAGGTTTATCCGCTGGATACCCCTGCAGGTGGTTTTTTTTTGTTTTTTTTTGCATATGAGGTAACAATTTCATGAAAGGGATAACGGCATTTAATCATCTCAGTCAATCGTTGGTTTGTGTTATCAGCAAATCTTTCAGCATGGTGCTCGCTGCTACAGTACTTTGCGCGCAAGCGGAACTGGGCGAGCCTG
>CALCNB010000404.1 GCA_937897785.1 uncultured Cellvibrionales bacterium
CGAGAGTTTTATTGGTGTTAGCGGCGAGGCTTTAGGGCTAGATCATCTTCCTGACGGTATTTTTCAAAAGCCGATGGAATTAAATGCTGTCGAAAAATCCATTAAAGCCAGTATTGAACATAATCACCCTAAAAGGGTTTTAACAATCGGGCGTACGGCAGTTCAAACCGAGGCTAAAAATGGCAGGGGTGCCTGTCATTATTGTGGGCCATGCGAGCGAGGATGTTCAGTCGGTGCTTACTTTAGCAGCTTAAGTTCAACACTCCCCGCTGCTGAAAAAACCGGTAATTTAACTATGCGGCCTGAGTCTATCGTCGAAGCGTTAGAAGTCGATCCGGTTAGTAAGAAAATCACTGCCGTAAAAGTGATTGATGCTGCTACCGGCGAGCGGATGCGTTTTAGCGGTCGTTTAGTCTTTCTATGTGCCTCAGCAATGGCAAGTAATCAAATTCTGCTTAACTCACGATCAGAGACCTTTCCAAATGGCCTTGCTAATGGCAGCGGTAATCTAGGTCGATATATTATGGATCATTATGGCGATGCCATTTTTGCGTTAATGCCTGGCCATGATGATCGTTATTACTCGGGTAATAGACCGAACAATTTTTATATCCCGCGGTTTAAAAACCTTTCAGATAATACTAAAGAGAGTGCATTCGTTCGCGGCTATGGCTTTCAAGGTGCGTCAATACGAAGTACTTGGAGTATGATGGCCGGTCAAGTCCCGGGTTTTGGTGCCTACTTGAAACATGCTTTGATGCGGCCAGGCCCCTGGTTTACTTTTATGGCAGGTTTTGGTGAATCCTTGCCGCGGTATGAAAATCAGGTCGCACTTCATGCTAGTAAACGCGATCGCTATGGTATTCCACAGCTTCGTTTTAACGTCGCCTTTGGTGAAAATGAAGCACGTATTCGAGAAGATATGGTGGCAACTGGAAGTGAAATGCTAAAGCAGGCTGGCGGCGTTAATATCAATAGCGTTAGTATTAATAACGTACCCGGTGATGCGATTCATGAAATGGGCGGTATTAGGATGGGATATGACCCAGCCAGTTCAGTATTAAACGCTTATAACCAAGCGCATGAAGTAGCTAATCTTTTTGTCACCGATGGTTCTTGTATGACATCGGCCTCCTGTGTGAACCCCTCATTGACGTTTATGGCCCTGACGGCTAGAGCTGCTGATTATGCCGTCAAGCAACTAGCAGCGGGTTCTATTTAGATGAAAGTTTTTAGGTGGTTGTTGTTTATAGCTTTCATGGTTTTAGTGTTGGGATTTTTAGCCAAGTCAAAGCTAGAAGATTTTAAGTTAGACCAGCCACAAATGTTTAGTGAGCCTGTTGTCGACCAAATCGCCCCAGCGCTACCTGAGTCAATTGTTGCCCGTCAATCGGCGGCAAATATTTTGGTCTTTTCTAAGACGCATGGTTATCGTCACCATGATGCCATTATTGCGGCTAATGCTATGTTCACATCAATAGCTGAACAGCAGGATTGGTCGCTTGTTCATACAGAAAACGCGGCTATCTTTGCTTCAGAGCTACTCGCTTATTTTGATGTTGTGGTATGGAATAATGCAACCGGCCCGTTATTAACATCGCAGCAACGTCAGGCTTTTAAGGAGTTTTTAGAGCAAGGTGGTGGCTTTGTTGGAATTCACGCTGCAGGTGACGCCTCACACAGTGATTGGCAATGGTATCAGCAGCAAGTGATACGCGCCAATTTTACCGGCCATCCTATGTTTCCCCAGTTTCAATCCGCTGTATTATCCTTTGAAAAAAATAGTCATCATCCTGCGATTAGACATTTCAATCGCTCAATGAATCATATTGATGAGTGGTATTAACCTTTTTTGCCCCCCTTGCCTTATTAAGGCAACAGCTCGGTTGATTTCTGCGCAGATAAACCCAACATTTAACAAATGATCAGATTAATTATCTTAGCCGCTTTCGGCATTGCTATCGGGTTGTTTATCTCAAAGCTTTTATCCAAGAAGCAGGATGATGATGTCATCGAGGGAGAGGTGATTGACGCTGATGCACGGCCAAGCAAGC
>CALCNB010000405.1 GCA_937897785.1 uncultured Cellvibrionales bacterium
CCCTTCACTGTCCGCCTACAAGCGCACAGCGAAGGTGCTTTAACCGCTGATTGGCCGACAGTTAATGTGAAACCAGAAAAACACTGGGGTTATGCCTTACAGTGGTTCACAATGGCCTTAGCGCTGCTGCTATTTTGGCTGTACTCGTCGATTCGACCGGAGGCTAGTGACAAAAAGCAATCCATTCAATAGAGAAGTGAAGTTATGACAGCAGTGAATGAAAACAAGGTCGTTTGGCAGAATCGATTTAAATTAATCCTGTTATGGATGATCCCATTTGGGCTCATGCTATTGGCGAGCGTGATTTATCATTTGGTGCAATCCGGGCATATCTCAGTGGCTAGCAAAAATGAAGGGTATTTGATTCAGCCGCCTGTCCAACTAAGTCAGTTAGCGCTTACATCTGACAAAGATACCGACAACATCTGGCTTGGCAAGTGGACCATGGTGATACGTGGCGGGGCTGACTGTGATCAGCGCTGTATGGATACGCTGCTATTAAGCCGGCAAATTCATATACGGCTCAATAAAGAAGCTAACCGCACGCAACGTGTGTACCTTAGTGATGCAGCCGCATTATCCCAGCCATTGAGTGAACACCTCGCCGCTGAACACCATTACCTGACAATAGCTTACAGTGACTCGCTATCGTTGGCACCCCTCGATCAAGCTGTGTTAGCCACTGCTGAGGCGAGACAAAGTGAGGCACAATTTTTCTTAGTGGACCCAGAGGGCTGGGCAATGATGGTCTACAGTGCTGAGCATAATGGGGCAGCGGTGCTCAAAGATTTAAAATATTTACTCAAATACAGCGCTGAGCGATAAAGATGCAAGATAAAACGAACAGTCAAGTCAAGCCAGGTTATTGGCTAGCCGCCAGTGGTACTTTATTTGCTGTACTGGTGATTGTTTTAGGCGCGTTTACGCGCTTAGTCGATGCCGGTTTAGGCTGTCCCGATTGGCCAGGTTGCTATGGTCATATTTTGTGGCCCATGGATGAAGCGGAAGTGGCGGCAGCCAACGCTGCTTTTCCTGAAGCGCCGGTTGAGCATGACAAAACCTGGCCTGAACAAGTGCACCGTTTACTGGCCACTAGTTTAGGTTTGTTTTGTATCGCATTCGTGGTGATGGCTTATCGTCAGCGCCAGAAAGGCTTTAATGCGCCAATAAAGTTAACCCTTGTGTTGCTTGCGATGGTTATTGTGCAGGGCATGTTTGGTCGCTGGACGGTTACTTTGAACCTTTGGCCTCAGGTTGTCACCGCGCATTTAATCGGCGGCTTTACCACGCTTTCTCTGCTTTGGCTGTTAACCCTTCGCTTGCAAAACCGCCGATGGCAAATGACGCCTCATGTATTTGCAGAGATACAGCGATTGAAGCCCTTATTATTGGTGGCGCTGAGCGTAGTCATCGTGCAAATTTTACTTGGTGGCTGGACCTCCACTAATTATGCTGCCCTCGCCTGCCCTGACCTGCCGACTTGCCAAGGTCAGTGGTGGCCAAATATGGATTTTACCAAGGGATTTAACTTTGCTCAGGATATTGGGCCCAATTATTTGGGGGGCTTAATGGAAAATTCCGCTAGAACTGCGATTCATTTTAGTCATAGAATAGGCGCGATAGTTGTTACCCTTGTCGTCTCTTATTTGGTCTATCGACTGCTAAGAATAAAGCAAAAAAGCACCTCTCAATGGGCGATAATGCTGGCCTTTGTCTTGTTTTTGCAGATAGGCCTTGGCTTAAGTAACGTCTATTGGTCACTGCCATTACCAGTTGCTGTTGCGCATAATGCCGTGGGCGCCATGCTATTATTGACCTTGGTGGGCTTATGCCACCGATTTTACACCAGCCAGGCGAATCAAGCTGCTTGATTGAAGCAAGCAAGTTGAACAATCACTCGAGTGTTGAGATGAAAAAATGACAAATTCTGACGCCGCTGAAAAAAAACTTGATCAGCCTCTATGGCGTGATTATCTTGAGCTTTGCAAACCCAATGTGGTTGCTTTAATGGCACTGACTGCTGTGGTCGGTATGTTGCTTGCGGTTCCAGGCATGGTGCCGTTAGATATTTTATTGTTAGGCAACCTGGGTATCGGTCTTTGTGCAGCTTCGGCAGCGGTCATCAACCATGTGGTTGATAAAAAAATTGACTTGCTAATGAAACGTACGGAAAACCGCCCTGTTGCTCAAGGGCGCTTAAAAGACAGCCATGCGTTGTTATTCAGCGCAGCCATGGGTCTGCTGGGCATGTGGGTATTAATCTTTTATGTGAATGAGCTAACTGCTTGGTTAACTTTAGGCTCACTGATTGGTTATGCGCTTATTTACACCTGCTTTTTGAAGCGTGCGACGCCTCAAAACATTGTTATTGGTGGCTTAGCGGGCGCTGCCCCGCCCCTGCTTGGCTGGACCGCTGTCACCAATGAGATACATGGCCATGCATTATTATTGGTGCTGATTATTTTTGCATGGACGCCACCGCATTTTTGGGCACTTGCGATTCATCGAAAAGATGATTATGCCAAAGTTGGTGTTCCTATGCTGCCGGTGACGCACGGTGATAAATATACGCGATTACATATCTTACTTTACACTATTATTCTGTTTGTTGTTTCTGTCTTGCCATTTGCAACTAAGATGTTTGGTTTATTGTATTTGTTGGGCGCCGTTATTTTAGGCCTAGGATTTTTATATTGGGCGGTAGTCATGTTAATTAATAAAGATCCGCAAGCGCCTATGCAAACATTTAGGTATTCGATTATTTATTTGATGGCCTTGTTTATTATTATGCTAGCCGACCATTATATACTTCCGTTAGATGAGCGTCTCAATCGCACACCTCCTCCAATAGAAATGCAGGTTATTGAGTAATAAAATCAGGCCTGCACCTAGACAAATTTTTAAAGGCTATTTCTAGTGACTGAAATTGATATTGAACAAAGGCAGCGGCAAGGTATAAAAAGAACGCTGGTTGTTATTGTTTGCTTCATTACAGTAGTGTTTGGCTTGTTTGTTAATCGCTTGTCGATGGATCGTATTTTAAGCCCAAAAGAATTAGTCGCCAACGGTGCGATTATGTTTTCTTCGCCGCGTGAAATTGGTGATTTTAACTTGCTTGATCAAAATCAGGCCACATTCACTAAACAACAACTACAAGGCCAATGGAGTTTCGTATTTTTTGGCTTTACGCATTGCCCTGACATCTGCCCTACTACGTTGGTGATGATGAATGAGTTGAATGAGTTTTTGTTAGATACGCCTTATGCAGAAGATACCCAATTTTTGATGGTTAGTTTAGACCCCGCTCGTGATACGCCGATAAAATTAAAGCCCTATATTGAATATTTTAATTCTGATTTTATTGGCGTGACCGGTGAATTCTTATCAATCCATCGATTCGCAAAACAGCTTAACGTTGCCTTTCAGAAAATTGTCACTAATGCGGAGACAGGCGATTATACCGTTGATCATAGTGGCCATATTGCCGTTATCAACCCTGCCGGACATTACAGTGGGTTTTATAAACCGCCGCTTGATGTGAGTCGTATGTTGATGACCTATAAATCGATTCGAGCCAGTGCTCGTTAATTATTTTAGTTGTATCATCGATGCAGTGAGCCGTGCAGGTGAGCAATATGTTTAGCCAGTTCACCATCCATTTAAGAAAACTTACGGCGGCAGGCGCCTTTCTCTCTCTCAATATATGCTTATACAGCCATTCTGGCTATGCTGAACAAGCGCAATCTGAGCAGCAACTACTGAAGCCTTTGCTATCAATGGAGGTAAGCCGAGTGGTCGACGGTGATAGCCTCTATTTGGCGGGTCAGCAGCGACAAATTAGACTTTGGGGTGTCGATGCGCCTGAGCGAAATAAGCCCGGCTATTGGTCAGCCCGTCGAGTGCTCAATAATTTAATCAATAATCAACGCGTGTCTTGTTTTCCAAAGGAGTTAGATCGCTTCGGTCGCATTGTATCGCGATGTTTCCTGAGCGAGGACCGATCCGGTGTGGAGCTAAATCGGCAGCTATTAGAGCGGGGCGTAGCAAGGGAGTACTGTTATTTTTCTCGTGGGTTTTATGGCTTTTGTGATTAAGCGTCTATCATTACGCTACTTAAAAAACCTGCAATAAAAAAAGGGCCCCTACAGGGACCCAAAGCGTATCTTCCGAGGAGCAAGACTAATAAGAAAAAGATTCTTTTGTTTCGATCAAAATATCCAACTGATCACGCAATTCTTCTTGCAGGCTATCAATATAAGCCTCGCTGTTATTGGTGACCGAAAATGAGTGACTTTTGTGTTGAGTCATTGGAGGCAGCGCCACTGGATAACGATTTAAGGCCAAGTAAAAGCTGGGTTTACTATTAGCACTTAAGCGCTCAGCAATTGGTTTCGAGTCTCCACTCACGTCGGCTGGATTGGCAAATACTGATCCGGATAGGAGCAGCGCTGCCGCTACATACGAAATGGCAGAGTAAGTTAGTTTTTTCATCGTCATTACTCCTTTCGTTTGTTGAGGATGACTGGCTTTTGGCTGGTCATCGATCGGGTTAATAATCATACTTAATTCTATGTTACATATAGTAACACATGTGGGAAGAAAAGCCAGTGGCAACCCCAAAAATTGATCAAATAATAGTGTAAATAATTGGTAATCTACTATTTGGGTGAAATTTATATCAACTTATCTCATTGAATACTCTATAAATGACCCTTTATGCAGTGAGTTATACGCAAAGTGTTACCAATCGGTTCATTGCAAAGATTAACAAGGTAACATGTTTAAGGTAGAGGGTGAATTTTGATCAGCTTGTCAAAGACCTGAGTTGTGGCTATTGAATCGTGAAGAAGGGTTCATGCCTGTGATAAACTTAGCCCTGATAATTCTATTGCTCAACAAAGGTATTGCTTCGCTTATGGCCTCGATCCATCCGCTTGTTTTGGTAGACGGCTCCTCCTATCTCTACCGTGCTTTCCATGCTTTACCACCATTAAATACGTCCAAGGGGCAGCCGACGGGGGCGATTAAGGGCGTCATAAACATGCTTAGAAGCTTACAAAAAACGTACAGCAGTAGCGTGATTGTGGTGATATTTGATGCCAAAGGAAAAACCTTCCGCGATGATATGTTTCCAGCCTATAAAGCTAACCGCTCTGCTATGCCTGATGATCTTCGCCCCCAAGTAGAGCCGATTCACGAGATTGTTAGAGCGATGGGCTTACCGTTATTAGCCGTGGCCGGTGTTGAGGCCGACGACGTGATTGGAACTTTGGCACAGCAGGCCACTGAGCAAGCGATACCGGTTGTCGTCTCAACCGGCGACAAAGATATGGCCCAGCTAGTGAATCAACATGTCACCTTGGTGAATACCATGACCAATACCGTGATGGATGAGGCTGGCGTAGTTGAAAAGTTTGGCATACCCGCACATTACATCATCGACTATCTCGCCTTAATGGGCGACAAAGTGGACAATATTCCCGGTGTTGCTGGAGTAGGCGAGAAGACGGCGTTGGGTTTGATTCAGCATTTGGGTGGGGTCGATGAGATTTATCAAAAATTAGAGCAGGTCGCCAATGTCCCTGTCAGAGGCGCAAAAAAATTAGCTGAAAAATTGACGGCAAATGAAGATGAAGCCCGCCTATCGTATCAATTGGCAACGATCAAATGTGATGTTGCATTAGAAACAAGTGCGGTAAGTTTATATCAAGGTGCGCTTAGTAGTGCTGAAAATGTTGAGCGTTTACACGAACTGTTCAGCGAATATGAATTTAAGACATGGATGAAGGAAACCGCCGCCGGTGCGATTCCGGAAAATCAACCTAGCAGTGACGAGCAAAGCGCAGCGCTAACGACGACCAATAACAGTAAACAAGCCCTCGACATGAATAAGGCAGCGGCTATCTATCAGCAGAAAGTTGAGCGTGAGTATGAGACGGTTTATGAATTAGATCGCTTGAATGCTTGGATAAAAAAGCTGTCGAACAGTCAGCAGTTCGCTTTTGACACCGAGACGACCAGCTTAAATTATATGGAAGCGAGAGTAGTCGGTGTGTCAGTTAGCATCGCGCTTGGTGAGGCTGCTTATATTCCTTTTGGTCATGATTACATTGGTGCGCCTAATCAGTTAAGCGAGGTGCAAGTGCTATCGGCGTTTAAGCCATTACTTGAAAATCCAACTATTAAAAAGACGGGACAAAATTTAAAATACGACAAGCATGTTATTGCCAATCACGGCATTAACTTACAGGGCATTGGCGATGATACGATGCTTATGTCTTATGTGTTGAATTCAACGGCTAGTCGACATGATATGGACAGCTTGGCGCTACATTATTTGAACGAAACCACCACTAAGTATGAAGACGTAGCAGGTAAGGGTGCTAAGCAAATTACTTTTAATCACGTTGATCTAGACCTTGCAGGCCCTTATGCCGCAGAAGATGCAGATATCACATTACGCTTGCAGCAAGCCTTGAGTCAGGAGCTGGATGCATCACCAGAATTAAAAAAGTTATATGACGATATTGAATTACCTTTGCTCGATGTTATCTGCCAAATAGAGCAAACTGGGGCGCTTATAGATGGTGATTTGCTGGCTAAGCAAAGCCAAGAGTTAACCGAAAGGATAGCACAGCTAGCACAACAAGCTTATGAGCTGGCAGGTGAAGAATTTAATTTAGGCTCGCCAAAACAATTGCAAACGATTTTGTTCGAAAAGCTAAAAATAAAAGTCATTAAGAAAACGCCGAAAGGGCAGCCCTCAACAGCAGAGCCTGTATTACAAGAGCTAGCCTTGGATTACCCACTACCTAAAGTTATTATGGAGTACCGAGGCTTAAGTAAATTAAAATCCACCTATACCGATCGCTTGCCAGAGCAAATTGCTCCATCAACCGGCCGCGTGCATACCTCCTACCATCAGGCGGTGACAGCGACGGGAAGACTGTCTTCATCGGATCCAAACTTACAAAACATTCCTATCCGGACCGAAGAGGGAAGGCGAGTGAGACAGGCATTTATTGCCCCGGCGGGCAGTTCAGTGTTAGCCGCCGATTACTCGCAAATTGAATTGCGCATTATGGCGCACTTATCTGGCGATAAAGGTCTAGTTGATGCTTTTAATGCCGGCCTCGATGTGCATAAGGCAACAGCAGCAGAAGTGTTTGCGGTAGATCTTGCCGAGGTGAGCCAAGAGCAGCGACGGAGAGCAAAGGCGATTAACTTTGGGCTTATTTACGGAATGTCAGCATTTGGTTTAGCGAAGCAGTTAGATATTGGCCGGCATGACGCGCAAAGTTATATCGATCGCTATTTTGATCGCTATCCAGGGGTATTAAGCTATATGGAAGACACGCGGAGCAAAGCCGCTGAACAAGGCTATGTTAAAACACTTTTTGGCCGCCGTTTATATTTACCTGAGATTAATAGCAGTAATGGCATGCGTCGACAGGCGGCTGAACGAACGGCTATTAACGCACCTATGCAAGGCACGGCGGCAGATATTATTAAGCTTGCGATGTTAAAGGTCAGTCATTGGCTTCAAGATAATGCTGATATAAAAATGATTATGCAGGTCCACGATGAATTGGTTTTTGAGGTGCCAACTGAACAACTCGATTATGCAACAGAAAATATCTCTCAGCTGATGTCATCTGCAGCGACGTTAGCGATCCCCTTAGTTGTCGATGTCGGTAGTGGTAAAAATTGGGATGAAGCGCATTGACGGTAGCCTCAAACGTCAATGTAGTTGCTTGCTAAAGGGCACCAGCGCCGAATGAGTTTTTTGGCGACAGTAGGATTTTGATCAATCAACTTATCTGAATAAGCCACTACATCAGGAATTAAATCACTGTCGCGCTCTAGATCAGCCATTTTAAATAAACTGGCGCCCGATTGACGGGTTCCTAAGACTTGACCGGGCCCACGCATTTCAAGATCTTTTTGTGCCAACACAAAGCCATCATTAGTGGCACGCATAATGTCAATCCGCTGCTTGCCATTTTTGGATAGCGGTTTTTGGTACATCAGCACACAGTGGCTTTGTATTTCTCCGCGCCCTACGCGGCCACGCAGTTGATGCAATTGTGATAAACCGAGCCGCTCTGGATTTTCAATAATCATAAGGCTTGCATTGGGTACGTTCACACCCACTTCAACGACCGTGGTCGACACTAACAGCTGGATATCACCAGCATTGAAATGCTGCATGATGATTTGTTTTTGCGCTGGCTTTAACCGGCCGTGAATGAGTCCGATAGTGATATTTGGCAGTAGCGAGGCCAGTTCATTGGCGGTGGTTTCGGCGGCTTGACAGTCTAATTGCTCTGACTCCTCAATTAAAGTACATACCCAATACACTTGCCGTCCTTGCTGACAGGCATTATTAACTCGGTCGATGACTGCGCCGCGTCGATCATTACTTAAAGCGACTGTTTCAATTGGCGACCGCCCCGGCGGCAATTCATCAATTACCGAGTAGTCGAGGTCGGCATAAAAGGTCATGGCTAAAGTGCGCGGGATGGGCGTTGCAGTCATAACCAGTTGATGGACGCCAAAGTGATCAAGCCGTTTATCTTTCAGTTTTCGCCGTTGGTCGACACCAAAGCGGTGTTGTTCATCAATAACGATTAAACCAAGGTTTTGATAATTTACTTGCTCTTGAATCAGGGCATGAGTACCAATAATAATCTGCATTTCACCATTGGCAATAGACGTTAAGCGCTGCTTTTTCTCTGCCGCAGGTATTTTACTGACTAATAAGCCAGTACGGATGTTTAAGTTAGCAAACCATGCTGTAAAAGTTTCAAAGTGCTGTTCAGCTAATATTTCGGTTGGCGCCATAATGACAACTTGCTGATGTTGACTGATAAAATGTAATGCGGTTGTGGCAGCGACAATTGTTTTACCCGAGCCAACATCCCCTTGTAATAAGCGCATCATTGGCTGCGGTTTGGCAATATCATTTTTAATTTGTTGTAAAACCCGCTGTTGGGCATCGGTTAACGTGAACGTTAAACCACTCAAAAAATTTTCTTCTAGCGTTGCATTAGACTGAATGGCAATCGCTGGTGTTGTTAGGCTGGTTTTACGCAATAATAAATGTGATAGTCGCTGTGCGACTAACTCCTCAAATGCCAACTGCCGTTGCAGTGGATGCATGCCAGTTGACATAAGCGCTAAGTCGATCGTCGCAGGAGGGTAGTGCAGCAGCTTTAGCGAGCTAAAAAGGTCGGCGGCGAGCGCTTGTTTAATCGCCGATATTTTTTCGGCATCAATCAGCGTCTCGACAGAGGCATTACTGCTGACAGCAAAAGCGCCTTCGATATAATTGCGCCATCGTGTCTGACTGATGCCATCGACTGTCGGGTATATGGCAGTTAGATGCGTTGAATTGGGCAGAGGGTCACTGGCGTTAATACGCTGATATTCTGGATGAATCATTTCAGCGCTGCCGCGATTGATATTGACTTCACCAAAGCAGCGCAACCGCTGGCCATTCACCATCTGTTTTTTTTGAGCGGCTGAAAAATGAAAGAAGCGAAGCGTTAATACACCGCTTTGATCTTTAATTTTACAGACTAGACTTCGCCGTTTACCAAATATTACATTACAGGCCGTGACTTCTCCTTCAATGACCACCGCATGACCTGACTGTAAACTACCGATAGATTGGACAGTAGTTCTATCTTGATAACGTAGTGGTAAATGAAATAATAGATCAGTGGCCGAAAAGATACCCAATGCATTCAGTTTTCTGGCAATAGCGGGGCCAATGCCTTTGATTTTCGATAATGGTATTGGCTGTGGAGAAGCATGATTCTGCATAAGTATCTTAATCGCGGGCTACAATGGATCAGTGTTTTTGCATTTATATAAGGGCTTCATGCCATCATAACTGGCCAGTAGATAAAGCGAAAGCCCAGTCCATCGTTCTTTGTAAAGCCTTGTGTTGCCGATGACAATTCAATGTTATTATCTGACTAACAAAACGCGTTCACTTAAAATAAATTATGGCAAATTTTCTTACATCACAGCAGCTAAAGACCAAGGGTAAGGTTTTGCTGGTTGGTTGTGGCGAGCTGGGCATTCAAACAGCAGGCTTGCTTCAGGCTGATCATTATGAGGTTGTGGGTGCTAGGCGAACTATCCAATCACTGCCCAAGAGCATAGCGGCCCTGAGTATTGATATTACCGAGCCAGCGAGCTTGGCGGTATTAAGTGAGCAGCAATGGGATGCCGTTATTATCACATTGACGGCCGATAGTTTTACTGCCGACGCTTACCGGCGAACCTATATCGAAGGCTTACACAATGTCTTGCAGTCTTTGCCTCGTCCATTATCTGACCAAGCTGTTAGTCCACTGGTGCTTTTTGCTTCATCGACCAGTGTCTATGGTCAAACCGATGGCTCATCGGTTGATGAGTACAGCGCCACTGTGCCAGCGAGCTTTTCTGGCCAGACCATGCTGGCAGCCGAGGCATTAGTCGAGGAATATCCCGGGCCTGCCTGTTCGATTCGTTTTGGCGGCATATATGGCCGCGGTAAAAGCCGCTTAGTGTCTCGCTTAGAGGCCGGTGAGATTTGCCCCCATGAGCCAGCGGTCATCAGTAATCGTATACATAGTGTCGATTGTTGCCGCATTTTTATGCATCTGTTGCGGCGATATCAAGCAGGCCAGCCGCTTGATTCCATCTATCTCGCTGTGGATAGCCAACCAACACCTCTCTATGAAGTAATGCAATGGTTAGCAAATAAAAATAGAATACCGTTAGCATCATTGAAACAAGGCGCTGCCTCAGCTCGAGGCGGCAATAAGCGCTGCCTCAACCAACGCTTGTTGAGCTCAGGGTTTAGCCTGCAGTACCCTAGCTTTAAAGAAGGATTTTCTGACAGATAATTCTTATATCAAAAAATACAGAAAGGGAGAAAAGCATGACAGATTCAATCGTTGTAAACACGGCTATTTTAATGCCCGTATTTGCTTTAATCGCATGGAGTTTAGTTATATTTATTCGCATGTATGCGATGCGCATGCCTGCGATGGCTAAAGCAGAGATCGACCCGCAGTCAGTGAAGCATCCGGGTGCATTAAAAGGAATATTGCCAACCAAGGTAGAAGCTTCAGCTGATAATTATAATCATTTAATGGAGCAGCCGACGATATTTTACGCGCTGTGCTTTTATTTGGCGTTAGCGGGGCAAGTTGATGCTTTGCAGGTGCAACTGGCTTGGGCCTATGTGGCGCTAAGAGTTCTGCACACATTAGTTCAGATAACGAGTAATAATGTCATGGCACGCTTTTCCTTTTTCTCTCTCTCAACGATTGCCATGCTCGTGATGGTCATTCGTGAGGCTCTGCAGTTAATGCAGTGAGCGCTAGACAAATGAGTTATCAGTATTGGTTTCGAATTATGGCTCTGTTTCTGCTGGTCAGCCAATTAGTAGTGATGAGTTATTTTGCAGTCAAGCCGGCGTTGGTTGCTATGCCGTTTTCACATTCTGATAAGGCGTTGCATTTTATCGCTTACTTCACACTAATGATTTGGCCGTTCATTTTAATTAAAAGCGGCCCTGTTTTTTTGCTAGCAGCTGCATCAGCTGTCGTGTACGGTGTGATTATTGAGTTGCTGCAAGCAACATTGCCGAATCGATATTGCTCAATTGCGGATATGGCAGCTAACTTAAGTGGAGTACTAGCGTTTATCGTCATTGCTCAGAGCCGCATGATGCAACAAGCAAAAATTTGTCTGCAGGACTAGGCTTTTCCGCAAGCAACCGAGAGGTATAGTCATATAATTAACGGAAATAACGCTGTAGCAAGAGTAGTCATGCAGTGTAAGCTAAACATTTAGTCGTTGGTGACAAAATAATGAAATTTGCAGCGAATTCAGTCGGTCTAGTGACAGCTAAAACGGTTCATTTTGATGCGCCGTTCAGAGTGTCTTGTGGGCGAGATTTGCCAAATTTAGATATTGTCTATGAAACTTATGGTAGCCTCAATAGCGATCACTCCAATGCGGTATTAATTTGCCACGCCTTGTCAGGCGATCATCATGCTGCTGGTTATTACAACGAAGACGATAAAAAGCCCGGTTGGTGGGATAATTATATTGGCCCAGGCAAGGCGATTGATACTAACTTATTTTTCGTTGTCAGCTTAAATAATATTGGTGGTTGTAGCGGCAGTACCGGCCCAACATCCATAAACCCCGCCACAGGAGAACCATGGGGGCCAGACTTTCCGACACTGAGAGTGCGAGACTGGGTTGAAAGTCAGCGCCTGTTAGCTGACTATTTAGCCATTCACCAATGGGCGGCTGTGGTCGGCGGCAGTTTAGGAGGTATGCAAGCCATGCGCTGGTCGCTTGAATACCCTGATAGAGTTCGGCATTGCGTGGTTATCGCTTCAGCACTAAAACTGACGGCGCAAAACATTGCATTTAATAATACCTCTCGAACCGCCATTAGTTCAGATCCAGATTTTCATGGCGGCCGTTATTATCAGCATGATGTTATACCTAAGCGAGGTTTGGCGATTGCTCGAATGATTGGCCATATCACGTACTTATCTGATGGCGTAATGGGTGAAAAGTTTGGCCGCGAGCTTCGTTCAGGCAGCTTTGAACAGGGCACAGAATCAGCCTTAGAGTTTCAAGTTGAAAGTTATCTTCACCATCAAGGGGATATTTTTTCTGAAAACTTTGATGCGAATACTTACATACTAATGACCAAGGCCTTAGATTATTTTGATTTAGCGCGTGAATACAATGATGATCCAGTGAGCGCTTTTCGACATGCCAAGTGCAACTTTTTAGTTATGTCTTTTTCTAGTGATTGGCGCTTTTCTCCGCAGCGATCAGAAGAGATTGTGCAGGCTTTAATTGGCGCGCAGCAAGCGGTTAGTTATGTTGAGATCGACGCACCTCTGGGCCATGATTCTTTTTTATTGCCTGTTGAAAGATACAATCAGGTATTTACCGCGTATATGAAGCAAATATCCCAACAGCTAGGGAGTGACAATCATGCGTCATGATCTGATCATTCTAAAACAGTGGATCCAACCTCAAGCTAGAGTATTAGACCTTGGCTGCGGTGATGGCGCCTTACTTGACGATCTAGTCAACGAAAAAAACATCAGTGGTTTAGGGATAGAAATTGATGCTGATAATATCACTGGCTGTATCGGCAAAGGCCTTAGTGTCATAGAGCAGGACATTGATAATGGCCTAAGTAACTTTTCAGACAATAGCTTTGATACGGTCTTATTGACCCAGACTTTGCAGGCGGTTCGGCGACCAGATTTTGTGTTAGAAGAAATGTTGCGGGTGGGCAAAGAATGCATTATTACTTTTCCTAATTTTGGCCATTGGCAAGCTCGCTGCTACTTAATGCTGCGCGGTAAAATGCCGGTGAGTAAAATGATGCCTTACACTTGGTACGACACGCCTAATATTCATTTTTGCACGGTGAAAGATTTTGAAAATTTATGTGTTGAAAAAAATATTAAGATTATTCACAAAACGGTTCAGATGGCTTTGGTTGGCACTAAAAAGGATCACCGACCTAAATGGTATAACAAGATCTGGCCGAATTTTTTTGGCACTCACGCAGTCTACCATGTTACTCGGTGAGCAATTAATGAAGATTCAAAGAGGCTTGCTCATAGCGCTTTTAGCTATAAGTTACTCATCAGTTGTATTAGCAGTAGGCGAAACGTCGGTCAAAAAAGGTCGCTATGAAGTTCTTTACAGCGTTTTTAACACGACTTTCTTAGAGCCCGAAACCGCTAAAGCGATTGGCGTTAAGCGCGCAAAGAACTTGGCTTTAATCAATATTTCCTTGCGGGAATATTTAGCTGACGGTACCAGCATCCCGGTTGGCGCGAAACAGATAAACGCCACTTGGTTTAACTTGCTACACAAAAATAAAATGGCGTTTAAGGAAGTTAAAGAGCCGGACGCTATTTATTATTTAGCGAAATTTAAAATAAGCAATGACAATGAAAAAATTATTATTGAAGCTTATGTTACGCCTGAGGGAAGTAATGACCCGATCAAGGTTAAGTTTCAACACCATTTCTATCTAAATTGAAAAATATCATCTAAGAAGTAACAAACCATGAGCTTGCAAACAGTCATCATTGCCAGTGGCAATGATGGAAAATTAAAAGAATTTGAGCAATTATTTTCGGCCAGTCAGTTAGCGATTATGCCGCAAAGTGATTTTTCCGTACCTGAAGCCATTGAAGATGGCTTGAGTTTTATTGAAAATGCGATAATTAAGGCACGTAACGCGGCTAAGCATACGGGCATGGCGGCAATTGCTGACGACTCAGGTCTTGAGGTCGATGCATTGAATGGTGCCCCAGGCATTTATTCTGCTCGCTTTGGCGAGGATGAAAATGGCATGCGGACCGGCGACGAGGCTAACAACAGTAAATTACTTCGATTGTTAGAGGGTAAGCCGGCTAGCGAGCGAATCGCTCGATTTGTTTGTGCCTTAGCGTTTATGCGGCATGAGACTGACCCTTCACCGATGGTCTGTGTCGCCCGGTGGCAAGGAGTGATATTAACTGAGCCGCGCGGTGAACATGGGTTTGGTTACGACCCATTATTTTTCTTACCGGAATACAATTGCGCAAGCGCAGAGCTCGACCCGGCGGTCAAAAACAGCATTAGTCATCGTGGTCAGGCGTTAAAAATGTTGTTTGAGCAAATGGACTCAGTTGGTTTGCTGCCTTGATTCAACCACCGCCACTGAGTTTATATATTCATATACCGTGGTGTGTTCGCAAATGTCCTTATTGCGATTTTAATTCTCATGAACTTAAAGCAGATCTGCCTGAGCAGCAGTACTTGCAGGCGTTGCTCGCCGACCTTAAGGCGGACTTAAACGTAGAAAACCCGCTTCGCGAGATTCATTCAATTTTTATTGGTGGCGGCACCCCCAGTTTATTAAGCGGTCAATTTTATATTGATTTGTTCAAGCAGCTCCATCAGCAGCTTAACTTAAGTGATGGTTTAGAAGTCACTATTGAGGCTAATCCTGGTGCCGTTGATAGTAAGCATTTTGATGGTTTTTTAGAGGCGGGCATTAATCGCTTATCATTAGGCATTCAAAGCTTTTCAGATCACTCACTGAAACAGCTAGGCCGTGTGCATGACAGCGCACAGGCTTTTAAGGCGTATCGAGCCGCCAGATCTGCTGGTTTTAATAATATTAATCTGGATATTATTTTTAAAATTTTAAATTTTTGTAAAGTAGATTTTGTTTTCCATAATTTTTGAAAATTATTAGATGATTTAATTAATGAATTTATTTCTTTACCTAAAGGATTTTTTACAGATATTTTTATTTTTTTTAAATTCTTATAATTAAATATTTGGTTTGATTTGCTCTTATGCCATTTATTATCAATGAAGAGACTTTTATGTTTATACATGGTTTAATGTATATAGATCTA